>NZ_JBHVWN010000065.1:0-42715 GCF_042882275.1 Streptomyces sp. NPDC058231
GGAAAACATATCCAGGCGGCCGCCCCGCTACCACCCCAGCTTGACCGGGGCGGCCGGCTTTTCTCATGTTCCTGATGTGGTCGCAGCTCGCGGTCTTCGCGCTCCTCACCTGGCAGGTCGCGGCCGGTGGCCCGCTGCGCGGGCTGGACGGGCGGATCGACCGGACCGTCGTCGGCCGGGGCCCCGCCCGGCTCACCGAATTCCTAGCCGATCTCGGCAACATGCAGGTCGCGCTCCCGGTGCTGGGCTGCGCGATCGTCTGGGCACTGGCGCGCGGCGCGCGCCGGGAGCCGTTGTACGCGGCGCTCACCATGGCGGCGGTACCGCTGCTGGTCGTCCCGCTCAAGGTATGGATGGCCCGCCCGGGACCTCTGACCGAGGCGACCGGCTACTACCCGTCGGGCCACGCGGCGACGGCCGCGGTGGCGTACGGGGCGGCGGCGCTGCTGGTCACGCCGCGCGCAGGGACGGCAGGGCGGCCGAAGTGGTCATGGATGATGCCCGTCGCCGCTGTCCTGCTGACAGTGGCGACGGGCATCGGTCTGGTGCTGCGCGGCTATCACTGGCCGCTGGATGTGCTCGGCAGCTGGTGCCTGAGCGGATCGATCCTTCTGGCACTCAGCGGCACGGGCCGGCGTTCGAGGCGCCGTCAGCCACCGAAGTAGGCGTCGAAATTCCTGGCGAACTCACCGTTGTTGAAGCGGTCCCAGTTGATCGACCACGTCATCAGCCCGCGCAGCCCGGCCCAGGTCCCGTGTGTCGCGTAGGAACCGCAGTCGGTCTTCTTCGTCAGGCAGTTCAGCGTCTTGGTGACTTCGGCGGGTGAGGTGTAGCCGTTGCCCGCCTGGGTGGAGGCCGGGAGGCCGATGGCGATCTGATCGGGGCGGAGGCCGGGGAAGAACTTGGTGGTGTCGCCTGCCACCGGGAAGCCGGTGAGCATCATGTCGGTCATGGCGATGTGGAAGTCGGCGCCGCCCATCGAGTGGTACTGGTTGTCCAGCCCCATGATGGAACCCGAGTTGTAGTCCTGGACGTGCAGAAGGGTGAGGTCGTCACGCAGGGCGTTGATGACCGGGAGGTAGGAGCCGGCGCGCGGGTCCTGGCCGCCCCAGGGACCCGAACCGTAGTACTGGTAGCCGAGCTGCACGAAGAAGGTCTCGGGAGCCATGGTCAGGACGAACTTGTCGCCGTACTTGGCCTTGAGGGTCTTCACCGCGGAGATCAGGTTGACGATGACCGGAGTGGTCGGATTGCGGAAGTCGGTGTCGCCGGTGTTCAGCGAGAGTGAGTGGCCCTCGAAGTCGATGTCCAGGCCGTCCAGGCCGTAATCGTCGATGATCTTGCTGACGGAGGAGACGAAGGTGTCACGGGCGGCGGTGGTGGCGAGCTGCACCTGACCGTTCTGGCCGCCGATGGAGATCAGTACCTTCTTGCCCGCGGCCTGCTTGGCCTTGATGGCCGCCTTGAACTCGGCCACGGACTCGACGTTCGGGCACTCGGTGGCCGGGCAGAGCGAGAACCGGATGTCGCCGGAGGTGACCGAGGTGGGCTCGCCGAAGGCCAGGTCGATGACGTCCCAGGAGTCGGGGACGTCCGCCATCCGCGTGTAGCCGGAACCGTTGGCGAAGCTGGAGTGCAGATAGCCGACGAGGGCGTGGGCAGGGAGGCCCGTGTTGCCGCCTCCGCCGCCCGCCGTGGTGGTGGCGCTGACGGCGGAGGATCTGGCGGACTCACCGGCGGAGTTGGTCGCGGCGACCTGGAAGCTGTACGCGGTCGAGGCGGCCAGTCCCGACACGGTGGCGGAGGTTCCGGTGACGGAGAGGACCTTCGCGCCTCCCTGGTAGACGTTGTAGCCGGTGGCCCCGGCGGAGCCGGTCCACGAGAGGGCGACGGACGACGAGGTGGTCGTGCCGGTCTTCAGCCCGGTGGGGGCGGCCGGGAGCGTGACCGGGTCACCACCGGGGCCGACGAGGGAGAGGTCGTCGGCGTAGTAGGCGGGGGTGCCGTACCAGCCGTGGGTGTAGACCGTCACCGAGGTCGTGGCGGCGCCGGTCGTGAACGTGGTGGTGAGCTGCGTCCAGCCGGGAGAGGACGCCGTCCAGGTCGACACATCGGTGGTACCGGTTCCGGCTGCGCCGAGGTAGACGTAGCTGCCCTGCACCCAGGCGCTCAGCGTGTACGTGGAGTTCGGTTTGACCGTGACGGCCTGGGAGCACTGAGCGTTGTCGCTGCCGGCCGGCGTCGCCCTGAGCGCCGAAGCACCTCCGTGGGTGGGTGTGCTGACGACGGCTCCGCTGCCGCCCGTACAGCTCCAGCCGTCCAGACCGGCCTCGAAGCCGCCGTTGTGCGCCAGATCGGCGTCGGCCGCGACGGCGGCCGGCGCCGAGGCGGCCAGGCCGCCGGCGACCAGGAGGGCCGCCGAGAAGGCGGCCAGAAGTCCGGAAAGTCTGGCGGGGGGTCCCGTGCGTTCCACAACGGCCTCCGTGCAGGGGGGAATTGAACGTGGCGCACAACATGGTCCAGACCAATCAGGTTGTCAAGACCTCTGGCTTCTCCCGCCCTGCGGCCTCGCTTCACCCACGCACCCCATGGACCCGCCACGCCTCCTGCCGCGACCCGTCACCACCCCCGGCCGCGCGCCCCTCATCAGCCCCGGCCTCACCCCCGCTCCGGCCCGTCCCCCGCCCGTGCCGCCCCCGCCGCGGCCTCGTGCATCGCCAGCTCCAGCAGCGTCGCGTCGGTGAGCGTCCCCGAGCCGTCCGGCGGGATCAGCCAGCGCACCCGGCCCGCCGCCCGCCCCGGGTAGGGCACCACGATCCACGTGCCGTGTCCGGCTCCGCGCACCCCCGTACCGATCCAGCGGGCAACGGTGCCCGGCGGCACGAAGAACCCCATGCGGTCGTCCCCGAAGTCGGAAAGGACCGGACCCGGCCGGTCGATGAGGCGGGTGAGTACGTCGAGGGTCGGGTAGCCGAGCTCCCCGGGAAGAATCAGCACGTCCCAGCGCCTTCCGGCGGGAAGGAGCGTGATCCCCCGAGGATCGCGCTCCCACTCCCACCGGCAGGCCTCCGGGTCCGGTGCCACTGATGCCAGCCAACCGACTGCCGCTCTTGCCCCCGTGCCAGTCACGCCCGGCCTCCCTTCCGTGTACGCGGACGGTGCGTCCACACGGTGAGAGAGGGGGCGGCCGGGATCATTACGCGGGTTGGAGCTGCCAATCGCCTGTGAAGGCGATCACAGAGCGATCGCCCCTGCCGGCGGGAACGGCATCGGCCCGGTGACCGCCGCTCCCCCGACGGGCCCGCAGCGTCGGTCCACAGAACAGGCGGCCCGCCCACAGCCAGAGGCTGTCCCGTGATGCATGGCGGGACAGCGCTCAGGCGCGGGACAGCGGCAAGGCGATCGGATCGCTCAGAGGCAGTAACGGGATGCCACCGGCCCGGTCGACCGCCTGCCACAGCCGCTGCGATGCCGGATCGGTTCCCACAGCCCCCTCGCAGCCGAGAAAGTACTCGGTGAGGAAGGCGCGCACCGGACCGGAGTCGACCGAACCATCCGTCCCGTTCCCCGGCAGGGGGGCCAGAGCGATGAGCAGCATCCCGTGGACTCGCTCAGCACCTGGGCGCAGCGACGGCTGGAAGTACGGCAGATCCAGGGCTCGGGCGCCGTGCCGCTCATAGAAGCGCAGCCGCGCGAGGACGTCGCCACGATCCGCGTCGGTGCGGTGAGCCGACGGGTGCTCGATCTCGGCGAGTGTCATCTCCGGGTGGTAGCGCTGCTGCCAGGCACCGCCGATCTCGCCCATGAGAAGTCCGCCGAGGCCCTCCGACCGCCGCTCCCGGCGTACAGCTATGTACGCGAGCAACAGGACCCGGCTGCCCGGATCCCATTCGCCGACCGCCGCCGCCAACGGCCTTCCCCGGTCGTCCATCACGGCGGTGAGCACGCCGAGGCCCGCCAGCAGCCCGCCCCTCAACTCGTCACACGAGACCAATTCATCGGAAATAAACGCATCGCGAAGTATTTCGTTGTAGATCACTTCCACCAGCGGGCTACTGCCGCCGATATCCGTGACGCGCATCACTGCCCCCGACGAACGGTGCGTGGCCAAATATCCGAGTCCCTTTTTCGAACGGGCGGCAGAATCCATGCGTCACCGATTCCTTCTGGATCTGGGCCAGAGCAGGAGGCCCAGGAGCAGTGCCACGAACAGAATGCCGGCCACGCCCACGACTGCCCATGTCGCGGCCCCATCGCTTTCGAAGAATCCCGCCTGCAGCACCTGGATGATGCCCGATACTCCCGCGGCGGCAATCACCGCGAGAAATACTTCCAGTTTGGCCCGTTGCCTGTTTTCCCGCCGCTCCTCCTCCTTGGCTTCCTGCTCCTCGCGCTGCCTGGCCAATTTCTCTATGGTGACGCCGAGTTGTTCGTCCGCCACCTCTTCGATCATGGCGTTGAGCTCCGCGACACGCTGCTGGAAACCGCAGTGCTCCAACACCAGCCGGAGGCTGTCAGCCACTACGGGCGACGCCATCAGGGACGGCGAGCGGATGAGCGCGATAGTGGATCTGGCCCCGGTGGCGAAGTCGTTGAGGCGGATCTTCTCGGCATCCAGCTCCCGTGAAAGAGCGCTCAGGGCCTGCGCGCTCATGTCCTGGTGGCGTTCCGCCGCGTCCACCCGGGTCTGGAAGCCGTCGACCCGCTCGTAGTGATCGGCCAGTTCGAGGGACCAGCCGGCGAAGAGCCCGTCGAGCGAGGCGGCGAACTCCGCCACGCTCCCGCGGGTGCCCTGGGTGAACGCGGCCGCCCCGAGCGCCGCGATGACCGTCGTGTTGGAGGTGCGTACGGTCTGTTCCCCGATCAGGCCGGTCGTCGTCGAGGAAATCTCGTTGTCGGTCGCGTAACGGATCCACTCGGCCAACGACCCGATCAGGTAGGTGACGGGGTTGGTGAGCACCTGTGCACCCACCGCCTTGAAGAGGTCGCTCACGGTCCGCACCTCGCGCCGCGGCAGGGAACTCGCGGGGCCGGGTGTCGTGGAGGCCGCGTCGACGGTGACGACGAGCTGGAACATGCCCTGGCGCGCGACGACATCGGCCTGAGACGTCGCCTCGGTCTCACGGAGGCGTCTGCAGGCGTCCTCCGCCAATTGCACCGCGAGATCCGCCAGCCGCGGCCACACCGTGTACGGGTTGCCCTCGAAGGTGACCCGCACGGCTCCGTGCTCGGGTGCGGCACGCAGCGTCATCGCGTAGAGCTCGGCCGGCATGACGTTCGTGATGTCCGACGTGAAACGCACGTGGTGGTTACCCAGTTTCGAGAACCGGATCTCAGCCTGGAACCGCCCGAGTTCCTCGCCGTCGGTGCCGCACATGACCACACCGGGAAGCGACACGAGGGCGCCGTCGTAGTGCCGCTTGAACGCGTCCGAACCGTCCCAGACGTCGTCGAGCTTCAGCGAGCTGTTCACCGCCAGGGGCTCCACGCCTCCCAGTCGCCAGCCGTCGGCTCCTTCGCCGATGCTGTTCAGCACCGCTTGCGGCGGTACACCGCGGGTGGCGAACGGGTAGAGGTAGACGATCTTTCCCTGGTCGATCCTCAGCCAGGGTTCGTGCCTCACGCCGTTCAACGCCATCAAGGAGAAGCGGTTGGCCCGCAGTTCGCTCAAGTACACGGAGTCGGTGATCTCCTCACCGCTCTCGGCCGCTTCGAGGTTCTCGATCGCGTGGTCGAGCGACGCCCCGGTCGCGAGGAACTCGCGCACTCCGCGCACGGCAGCAGCGACAGCCGCGTTGTAAGCCTCGCATTCCGCCGCGTAATCGACCAGGAAGGCACTGAGATCCGGATACTCGACGGCTGCTCGCCCGGCGAGTCCGGCCGCCTCGCGAGCCTTCGCCGCGGCGGTCTCCAGGGCAGCCTCGTGAGCGGCCAACTGCCCCGTGGTCATGGCGTTCTCCGCGCTGATCTGCGCGGCGAGGCTCTCCATCATCGCGAGTACGGCCCGCGCCAGTACCGCGTCCTCCCCCGTCACCATCGCCCCGTGGTCGCGCAGGCAGTTGCGCGCGCCGCTCAGGGTGTCCCACATCGGCTGGTAGTGGTAGGAGATCTCCCACTCCGACTCGACCGACAGGAGCACGAACAACAGCAGCAGCGGCACACCGCCCGGCGCGGCGGCAGCCTTCGGCAGCTGGGCGAGGATCTCCGCCGTCGCCGAATCCGTCCGGTCGGCCAGCCGACGGCTCGACGGGAGCAGCTCGGGGAAGCGCGCGGAGTCCCACTGCGGTAGCTCGTGCAGCGTCCCGGTCTCCACTTGATTGCCGGTCAGCCACTCGCGCAGCGGCTGCAACTCGCCCTCGCTCAGGGCCTCCACCAGGTCACGATGCATCAGGTGATGATATAAGCCCGCGCGCCGGACTGTCAGTTGCACCGTC
The DNA here is from genome assembly GCF_042882275.1 of Streptomyces sp. NPDC058231. Classification (NCBI taxonomy): domain Bacteria; kingdom Bacillati; phylum Actinomycetota; class Actinomycetes; order Kitasatosporales; family Streptomycetaceae; genus Streptomyces; species Streptomyces sp. NPDC058231. Next base: position 6,435 of record NZ_JBHVWN010000065.1, read on the forward strand.
ACCACCCCGGGTGACCGGACATGTCCTTCACCGGTTGTGTCAGTGGCGGATGCCACACTCACACGTCATGGAACAGATGGACGATCTCGTGGCCCGGACCCACCGCGGCGAGAGGGTGAAGTACCTGCGGTTCTGGGGGCACCGCCCCCTTCCGGACGGCCGGATCGGCGCGAGCTGCCTCAGTCAGTGGTGGCCGTCACCCTTCACCGCCGACGGGGTGACATACGCGTCGGCCGAGCACTGGATGATGGCCGGCAAGGCCCGGCTCTTCGGCGACGAGGAGGCGGAGGTCCTCGCGCTGAAGGCGAGCAGCCCGGCGGCGGCCAAGAAGACGGGCCGGCTGGTCCGCGGGTTCGACGAGGCCGTCTGGGAGCGCGAGCGCTTCGCGCTCGTCGTGGCGGGGAGCGTCCACAAGTTCGGTCAGCATCCCGGGCTGCGGGAGTTCCTGCTGGGCACCGGGGACCGGGTGCTGGTCGAAGCGAGCCCGGTCGACCGGATCTGGGGCATCGGGCTGGCGGCTGACGACCCACGGGCCGAGGACCCGGCGCTCTGGCGCGGGCTGAACCTGCTGGGATTCGCGCTGATGGAGGCGCGGGCGCGACTGCGCGCGGCATCGGTGACCGACGCGATATGAAACGGTCCGCGGGGCGGTGGGACACTCCCCACCGCCCCGCGGACCCTGCTCTCGGTGCAGCAGCCGTCCGGCGACTACCGCGAGACCTCCACGACCAGCGACGATCCGTACGTGTCGTCGTAGGAGCTGTCGTCGAACGAATCCGCGTGGGTCGCGAACAGCCAGACGAGGAAGCCGATGATGGCCAGGCCGAAGACGATACCGATGGACCCCATGATGATCCCGGCCAGCGCCTGACCGCTGTTGGTCGCCTCGCCGCGCTGTGCCCGCTTACGGCCCAGGATGCCGAAGACCAGGGCGAGTCCGCCCAGGATCAGGCTGGGTATCCCGTAGATGCAGAACAGGCAGATGGCCAGGATGCCGAGCACCATGGCTGCCGTGCCCATGCCGTTGGAGGGCTCCGGCCCGCCCCAGGGAGCCTGGCCGTAGCCGGGGTGTGCCGGGTACCCGCCGTACGGCGGAGCGGGCGCGGCAGGGTAGCCGTACTGGCCCGCGGGCGAGCCCTGCTGCCCCGGACCGTTGGGCCCGATCGGCGGCGGCGGTACGTCCCCCGGACCCTGTCCGGGTCCGCTCACGGGACCCGTCCCGACCGGGGGGCCGAAACCCTCCGCGGGACCCGGCGCAGTGGCCGGCATCGAGACGACCGTCTGCTGGTCGTGCACAGCGGGCGGCTGCGGGTCGCCGGTCTGCTTCTCCAGCGGCACCCCGCCGGTGGGCGGTGCCCACGGATCGTGTGATCCAGCCTTGTCCTCGGGCCGATCTGTACTGTCTGACATGGGCCTCCCCCTTCGTGGTCCCGTCATGCTACGGCCCGTCCCCGGGGCCCCCGCCCCGGCCTACGATGATGCCCGTACCGAACCGGGCCGCGCCGCGCCGCCCGGGCCGCCCACGCTCATGCCCCGGAGAAACCGATGACCGATCTGCACCCCTTCATCGCGGGGCTGCCCAAGGCCGAACTCCATGTCCACCATGTCGGATCGGCCTCGCCCCGTATCGTCGCCGAACTGGCGGCCCACCATCCGGACTCCAAGGTCCCCACCGACCCCGAGGCGCTGGCCGACTACTTCTCCTTCACCGACTTCGGCCACTTCATCGACGTCTACCTCTCCGTCGTGGACCTCATCCGCACCCCGGAGGACGTGCGGCTGCTGACGTTCGAGATCGCCCGTGACATGGCCCGCCAGAACATCCGGTACGCGGAACTGACCGTGACCCCGTTCAGCTCGACCCGCCGCGGCATCCCGGAGCAGGGCTTCATGGAAGCCATCGAGGACGCCCGCAAGGCTGCCGAGTCAGAGTTCGGAACCGTCCTGCGCTGGACCTTCGACATTCCCGGCGAGGCCGGCCTGGAGGCCGCGGAGGAGACCACCCGGCTCGCGGTCGATCTGCGGCCGGAGGGGCTCGTCGCGTTCGGCCTCGGCGGCCCGGAGATCGGCGTACCCCGCCCGCAGTTCAAGCCCTACTTCGACCGGGCGATCGCCGAGGGTCTGCACTCCGTCCCGCACGCCGGGGAGACCACGGGGCCGCAGACCATCTGGGACGCCCTGGGCGAGCTGCGCGCCGAACGCATCGGCCACGGCACCAGCGCCACCCAGGACCGCAGGCTCCTGGACCACCTCGCCGAGCACCGCATCCCGCTGGAGGTCTGCCCGACCTCGAACATCGCGACCCGCGCCGTGACCGATCTCGATCAGCACCCGGTCAAGGAGATGGTGGAGGCCGGAGTCCTGGTCACCATCAACAGCGACGACCCGCCGATGTTCGGCACGGACCTCAACAACGAGTACGGGGTGGCGGCCCGCCTCCTCGGCCTGGACGAGCGGGGTCTCGCCGAGCTCGCGAAGAACGCGGTGGAGGCCTCGTACCTGGACCCGGCCGGCAAGCGGACGCTGAACGCCGAGATCGACACGTACACGACGGACTGGCTGCGGCGCACCGGACGGTGACCGGCGGGTGGTGACAATGGCTCCATGGCCACTCCTGTCACCGCCGTGGCGCACCGCGGCGATCCCTACCGTGCCCGTGAGAACACCCTCCCCTCGATCCGCTCCGCCGTCGAACGGGGAGCGGATGCCATCGAGATCGACGTCCGGGTCACCCGCGACGGGGTGCCGGTCCTGCTGCACGACTCCACGCTGGAAAGGCTGTGGGGCCACGACCGCAGGCTGGACCGGCTCACCCACCAGGAAGTCGGCGAGCTGACCGGGGGCGGTGTGCCCACGCTGCGCGAGGCGCTGCTCGCCGCCGGGGCGCACCGCCTCATGGTCGATCTGCCCGGCTCCACCGACGAGTCGGTGCGCAGGACCGTCGCCGTGGTCCGCGAGTGCGGGGCCGGCGAGCGCGCGTACTACTGCGCGGGCCCCGCGGCCATGCTGCGGGTGCGCGCCGCGGATCCGTCCGCCGAGATCGCCCTGACCTGGACGACACTCGCCCCGCCGCGCCCCGTCCTGCTGGATGCGGTACGGCCTCGCTGGCTCAACTACCGGTTCGGTCTGGTGAGCCGGGAGCTGACGGACCGCGTCCACCGGGACGGGCTGCTGGTGTCGGCCTGGACGGCCGACACCAAGCGCACGATGCGCCGCCTGATCAGGCGGGGCGTCGACTCGATCACCACCAACCGTGTCGACGCCCTGCGCGACGTGTTGGCCAACTCCCGTACCGATGCGTCAACTTGATCTCCATCCGGCATCATGGGCGGTGCCTCGCCGCCGGCGGGGTACCGCCCGGGCGCCCGAGGAGCAGATGTGACCGATCAGCACAGCAGTCCCCTTCCCGGCCGCGTCCGGTCCGACATCGCACACAACGCCCGGGTCTGGAACCACTGGCTGGGCGGCAAGGACAACTACCCCGTCGACCGCGCGGTGGGCGACCGGGTCACCGCCATGTATCCGAGCATCGGTGAAGTGGCACGCGCCGACCGGGCGTTCCTGGGGCGGGTGGTCCGGCATCTGGCGGGCGACGTGGGGATCGAGCAGTTCCTGGACATAGGCACCGGCCTGCCGACCGCCGACAACACCCATGAGGTCGCACAGCACACCGCTCCCGACGCCCGCATCGTGTACGTCGACAACGACCCGATCGTGCTGTCGCACGCCCGCACACTGCTCACCAGCTCGCCGGAGGGCGCGACCGAGTACATCGAGGCGGACGCCCGCGATCCGGAGCGGATCCTGCGGGCCCTCGAACCGACCCTCGACCTGAAGAAGCCGGTCGCGGTCATGATGCTCGGCATCCTGAACTTCGTACTCGACACGGAGGAGGCGCGGGGCATCGTGCGGACGCTGATGGACGCGATGCCGCCCGGCAGCCGGCTGGTGCTGACCCACCCCACGCTCGAGCTGGGCGGTGAGGGCAACGAGGCGGCGATGCGGTTCTGGAACGAGAACGCCACCCCGCCGATCACCGCCCGCAGCCGTGCCGAGTTCGCCACCTTCCTGGAGGGGCTGGAGATCGCCGAGCCGGGCATCGTGTCGTGCGCCCGCTGGCGTGCCGAACCGGGCTCCGGGACGGCCGAGGTCGCCCAGTTCGGCGCAGTGGCCCGGAAGCGCTGACGGCGCCGGTTCCATGCACATACGAGACATGGGCGCGAGGGCGCTCGGCGCCGGTCCCCGGGCCGTGGACCTCACCGTCACGCTGCTGGTGCAGGCCGCGGTGACCATGCCGTTCGTCGTCCCGCGCGCCCCGGAACTGCCGGACGCGACGTGGACGGCATACGGGCTGACCACGCTGTCCGTGCTGCCGCTGGCCGCCCGGCGGCGGGCCCCGGTCGCGGTCCTGTTCGCCGTGCTCGCCGCCGGCGGCCTGTACAAGTTCACCGTCGACGGCCCGGGCCAGCCGCTTCCGTACACCGGCCTCGTGGCCTTCTACACGGTGGCCGAGCTCTCCTCGTCGCCGAAGCGGCTCGGGATCGCGGTGCTCACGGCCCTGACGGTGCTGTGCTCGGTCGGACTGGACAGCAACGACATGAGGGAGCTGTTCTTCTCCCTCTTCGTGTTCGCCGCGGCCTATGCCTTCGGCCGGCTCACCGTGACGCGCAAGGCCTATCTGAGGGCGGTGGAGGACCGGGCCCGGCAGCTGGAGCTGACGCGCCGGATCGAGGCCGAACAGGCGGCGGCCCGCGAACGGGCCAGAATCGCGCGGGAGATGCACGACATCCTGTCCCACGCCGTGAGCCTGATGATCGTGCAGGCGGAGGCCGGACCGGTGGCGGTGCGCACGGCGCCGGAACGCGCCGAGGCGGCGTTCGACGCCATCTCGGAGACCGGCCGGGACGCCATGGCGCAGCTGCGCCGCATGCTCGGCGTGCTGCGCGAGAACGAGGACGAGCCGGGCGCGCCGCGCGAGCCCCAGCCCGTACTGGACGAACTGCCCGCACTGGTCGAGCGGGTGCGCGGCAGTGGTCTGGAGATCTCGTACGAGGTGACGGGGGCGGCCCGCCCGCTCGGCCTGGCTGTCGAGGCCACCGTCCACCGGATCGTGCAGGAGGCGCTGACCAACGTGGTCAAACACGCCGCCGCCGGTACGGTCCGCGTACAACTGGACCACGGTCCCCGGGCGTTGACCGTCACGGTCACCGATGACGGGTCCGGCTCCGCGGGCGGCTCCGGCATGGGCCTGATCGGCATCGGGGAGCGTGCGGCCGCGCACGGCGGTACCGCCCGCACCGGACCGGGTCCTGACGGCCGCGGGTTCCAGGTCCGGGTGACGATTCCGCGGACGGAGACAGGGAGACGAACAGGAACAGGGGTGGGAAGTTGACGATCCGCGTGGTGGTGGCCGACGACCAGGAGCTCGTGCGCAGCGGATTCGCGATGATCCTGGACGCGCAGCCGGACATCGAGGTGGTGGCGGAGGCGGGCGACGGCGGCTCGGCCGTCGACGCGGTGCGCCGGCTGGCTCCCGACGTGGCGCTGCTCGACATCCGGATGCCCGGCACGGACGGCATCGAGGCCTGCCGCACCATCAGCGCCGAGAGCGGCTGCCGGACGGTCATGCTCACCACCTTCGACTCCGACGAGTACGTCTACGAGGCACTGCACGCGGGTGCGAGCGGCTTTCTGCTCAAGGACGTCCGGCGCGACGATCTGGTGCATGCCGTACGCGTGGTGGCGGCGGGGGACTCGTTGCTGGCGCCTTCGGTGGCACGCCGGCTGATCGCCGACTACACCTCGCGCCCGGCCGCACCGGCCGTTCCGCCGTCGGCGCGCCTGGACGTCCTCACCGCCCGCGAACGCGAGACGCTGCTGCATCTGGCCCGCGGCCTGTCGAACGCGGAGATAGCGGCCGCGCTGGTCGTCAGCGAGCACACGGTGAAGACGCACGTGGGCCATGTGCTGTCCAAGCTGGGTCTGCGCGACCGGATCCAGGCGGTCATCTGCGCGTACGAGTGCGGTGTCGTCACTCCCTCGCCGGAGTGACAGGCGCCGCCGTCTCCCCCGCGCGGGTGAGCAGAGTCCGCGACGATGACCGCCCGGCCGGGTGATCCGCCGCGGCCCGCGGATCAACAGGATGGATTCCGGAAGCAGTTACGGATTCCACGCCCCCAGGAGGGCCCTGACATGAACGCCCGCACTTCCCGTACCGTCGCCGCCGCAGCCCTGGTCCTCGGCATGGTCGCCGCCCCGGCCGTCCCGGCGACCGCGGCGGCCCGCACGCCGGCCACCGCCACCGCGACCGCCCACGAGGCGCCGGACGCCCTGGCTCTGCGCGCCGCGATCTCCGGCCTCCCGAAGGAGGACGCCACGGCCGCTCTGGTGCGGGTCGCGGGCACCGGCGGGTCCTGGCGCGGCAGCTCCGGCGTCCACGACCTGAAGTCCGGCCGCCCGGCCGACCCGGGCGGCCGCTTCCGGGCCGGTTCGGTCACCAAGGTCTTCACGGCGGCCGTCGTACTGCAGCTGGCCGGCGAGGGGAAGGTCGATCTGAACCGCCCGGTCCGGCGTTACCTGCCGGAGCTGATCCCCGCGACGTACGGGAAGGTGACGGTACGTCAGTTGTTGAACCACACCAGCGGCATCCCCTCCGTCGGTTCCGGCGGGGACACCCTCGACGAGTGGTACGCGCACCGCTTCGATCTGCATGACGCTGCGCAGGCGGTACGCGCGGCCACCGCCCTGGAGCCGGACTTCGCGCCCGGCACCCAGCAGCACTACGACAACATCGGCTACACCGTGGCGGGCCTGCTGATCGAGAAGGTCACAGGTGACACGTACGCGTCGGAGGTCTCCCGCCGCATCCTGCGACCCCTGCGGCTGAAGGACACCTTCTTCCCCGGCAACGACCCGGCGATCCGCGGCCCGCACAACCACGGCTACCAGATCTTCGACGGGGCGGACGGGGCCGGCGAACTGCGCGACGTGTCGGTATGGGGCGCGACGGACGCCTGGGCGGCGGGTGATCTGATCTCCACCACGGCCGACCTGGAGCACTTCACCCGGGCGCTGTTCCGCGGGCAGGTGGTGCGCGGGCCGCTGCTGGAGGAGATGTTCACGCTGCCCGGCGCATCGGTGCGCGAGTACGGCACGGGCGGCCCCGCGGCGTACAGCGCGGGGCTGTCGGTGATGGAGCTCGGCGGACGTGAGGTCTGGGGCAAGACGGGGGGCCGCTGGGGCTACAACACGGCCGTCGCGGCCACCCGTGATCTCTCCCGCACCCTCGTCTACAGCGTCAACGCGACGGACGCGAAGGGGGAGGGCATGAACGCCACGGCGATGAACATCGTGGTGGCGACCTTCGGCGCTCCGTCGGCCGAGTGACTCAGACCGCCGGCCCGGCGAGCGGGGCCGGCCTGCGCACGGGCGTCTCCAGCACTTCCAGCTGCTTGATCATCCGGCGGACCACGAGCAGCGGAATCACCCCGATGACGCCGAACGACATGTCGATGACCGACCACCAGAAGGGGATCCCCCGGACCGGTCCGCAGATGAGCGCGAGCGGGATGATTCCGCCGCAGGCGATCATGCCGAACTCGATGACCCAGATGTTACGGACCGGGTCGCGGTACGGGCCGTAGAAGGCGACCGCGATGACGAGATGCGCGAAGGCCAGCCAGTCGGTGCCGTACAGCACGAAGGGATACTTCGCGTCGGCCTCGTCGAGCCCGGTCCTGACCCGCGTGATCCACTCCATCAGGGCCGGGAAGTGCTCGGGCACGGGTGAGGCCGAGGACTTCAGGAGGTCCTCGGTCCAGTGGAGTTCATGGACCAGCGGGAACGCGGTCAGCCCGCTCAGCACCAGACAGACGATAAAGACGGCCAACCACACGCGTATGCGCCTGCGCAGGGCTCTTCGCTCGCTCATGTCCGCAGCGTACGCCCGTGTTTACTCGCTCTTTGCACTGCCCCACGACCGGCTCCGCGAGCCGGCCCGCCCCGGTGAGGGGCCGGGTGCGGTCACGGTCCCGGACCTGAGCCCGGGGGCCGCGACCGCACCCTCGCGGGTATCAGCCGTCGAGCGAGGTCATGACGTGCTTGATGCGGGTGTAGTCCTCGAAGCCGTATGCGGAGAGGTCCTTGCCGTAACCGGACTTCTTGAACCCACCGTGCGGCATCTCGGCGACGAGCGGGATGTGGGTGTTGATCCACACGCAGCCGAAGTCGAGGTTCTTGGACATCCGCATCGCGCGGGCGTGGTCCTTGGTCCACACGGACGAGGCGAGGGCGTACTCGACGCCGTTGGCGTACGCCACCGCCTGGTCCTCGTCCGTGAAGGACTGGACGGTGATGACGGGGCCGAAGACCTCGTTCTGGATGATCTCGTCGTCCTGCTGCAGACCGGAGACGACGGTCGGGGCGTAGAAGTAGCCCTTCTCGCCGACCCGGTGACCGCCCGCCTCGACCTTCGCGTGGGAGGGGAGCCGCTCGATGAAGCCGGTGACCTGCTTCAGCTGGTTGGCGTTGTTCAGCGGGCCGTAGAGCACGTCCTCGTCGTCCGGCTGCCCGGTCTTCGTGTCCGCGGCGGCCTTGGCGAGCGCCGACACGAACTCGTCGTGCACGGAGTCGTGGACCAGGACGCGGGTCGCGGCCGTGCAGTCCTGGCCGGCGTTGAAGAAGCCGGCGACCGAGATGCCCTCGACGGCCTTGGCGATGTCGGCGTCACCGAAGACGACCACGGGCGCCTTGCCGCCGAGCTCCAGGTGGACGCGCTTGACGTCCTTGGCGGCGGACTCGGCGACCTGCATGCCGGCCCGTACCGAACCGGTGATGGAGGCCATCGCCGGAGTCGGGTGCTCGACCATCAGCCGGCCGGTCTCCCGGTCACCGCAGATGACGTTGAAGACGCCCTTCGGCAGGATGTCGCCGATGATCTCGCCGATCAGCACGGTCGACGCCGGGGTGGTGTCGGACGGCTTGATGACGACGGTGTTGCCCGCGGCGAGCGCGGGGGCGAACTTCCACACGGCCATCATCATCGGGTAGTTCCACGGCGCGACCTGGGCGCAGACACCGACCGGCTCGCGGCGGATGATCGAGGTCATCCCCTCCATGTACTCGCCGGCCGAGCGGCCTTCGAGCATCCGCGCCGCACCCGCGAAGAAGCGGATCTGGTCCACCATCGGCGGGATCTCTTCGGTACGGGTGAGACCGATCGGCTTGCCGGTGTTCTCGGACTCGGCGGCGATCAGCTCCTCCGCCCGCTCCTCGAAGGCGTCCGCGATCTTCAGCAGGGCCTTCTGGCGCTCGGCGGGCGTGGTGTCGCGCCAGGCGGGGAATGCGGCGGCAGCGGCGTCCATGGCGGCGTCGACATCGGCCCGGCCGGAGAGCGGGGAGCTCGCGTAGACCTCCTCCGTCGCCGGGTTGACCACGTCGATGGTCCGCCCGTCCGCAGCGTCCTGGAACTCCCCGTTGATGTAGTTGCGCAGACGGCGCACCTCGGTGGTCACAACCACCCCTCCTGTCGACACGTCCATTGGGTGAGACGCCCAGCCTAGTCGCAGGGGCCCCGCTTTCGACATACCCAACCGCCGTCAACTTCGGATTCAGTTAGATCTGAGCCCGTAGACAACGAATTTCATCGATTGAGGGTTGCAGGACAGACGAGTCCCGGTGCAGAGTGGGTCCGTGGCCAGTCGCAGCGCAGACTCCAGGACAGGGACCGGATCGTCACCAGCGGTCGATGCCGTCTCCCTCGCAATCATCGAGCAGCTCCAGGAGGACGGGCGTCGTCCGTACGCCGCGATCGGAAAAGCCGTCGGCCTTTCCGAAGCGGCCGTGCGACAGCGTGTCCAGAAGCTGCTCGATCAGGGCGTGATGCAGATCGTCGCCGTCACGGACCCGCTCACCGTGGGATTCCGCCGGCAGGCGATGGTCGGCATCAATGTCGACGGGGACCTCGATCCCGTCGCCGAGGCCCTGTCGGCCATGGCCGAGTGCGAGTACGTCGTGATGACCGCGGGCTCCTTCGACCTGATGGTGGAGATCGTCTGCGAGGACGACGACCACCTGCTGGAAACGATCAACAAACGCATCCGGGCCATTCCCGGGGTGCGCTCCACCGAGAGCTTCGTCTACCTGAAGCTCAAGAAGCAGACCTACATGTGGGGAACCCGATAGCCGTGAGCAAGGACCTCAGCCGAACCGCGTACGACCACCTGTGGATGCACTTCACCCGCATGTCGGACTACGAGAACGCGCCTGTTCCCACCATCGTGCGTGGCGAGGGCACCTACATCTTCGACGACCAGGGCAAGCGCTACCTCGACGGCCTGTCCGGCCTCTTCGTGGTCAATGCCGGTCACGGGCGTCACGAGCTCGCCGAGGCGGCGTACAAGCAGGGCCAGGAACTGGCCTTCTTCCCGGTGTGGTCCTACGCCCACCCGAAGGCCGTCGAGCTGGCCGAGCGGCTCGCCGACTACGCTCCGGGCGACCTCAACAAGGTCTTCTTCACCACGGGTGGCGGCGAGGCCGTCGAGACCGCCTGGAAGCTGGCCAAGCAGTACTTCAAGCTGAAGGGCAAGCCCACCAAGTACAAGGTCATCTCGCGTGCGGTCGCCTACCACGGCACCCCGCAGGGCGCCCTTTCGATCACCGGCCTGCCGGCGCTGAAGGCACCGTTCGAGCCGCTGGTCCCCGGCGCTCACAAGGTGCCGAACACCAACATCTACCGCGCCCCGATCCACGGCGACGACCCGGAGGCCTTCGGCCGCTGGGCCGCCGACCAGATCGAGCAGGAGATCCTGTTCGAGGGCCCGGACACCGTCGCCGCCGTCTTCCTGGAGCCGGTGCAGAACGCCGGCGGCTGCTTCCCGCCGCCGCCCGGGTACTTCCAGCGGGTTCGCGAGATCTGCGACAAGTACGACGTGCTGCTCGTCTCCGACGAGGTCATCTGCGCCTTCGGCCGCCTCGGCACGATGTTCGCCTGCGACAAGTTCGGCTACGTGCCGGACATGATCACCTGTGCCAAGGGCATGACGTCGGGCTACTCCCCGATCGGCGCCTGCATCGTCTCGGACCGCATCGCCGAGCCGTTCTACGAGGGCGGCAACACCTTCCTGCACGGCTACACCTTCGGTGGCCACCCGGTCTCCGCCGCGGTCGGTCTCGCCAACCTCGACATCTTCGAGCGCGAGGGTCTCAACCAGCACGTCCTGGACAACGAGAACGCGTTCTTCACGACGCTGCAGAAGCTGCACGACCTGCCGATCGTCGGCGACGTCCGCGGCAACGGCTTCTTCTACGGCATCGAACTGGTGAAGGACAAGGTCACCAAGGAGACCTTCACCGACGAGGAGACCGAGCGCGTCCTGTACGGCTTCCTCTCCAAGGCGCTGTACGAGAACGGCCTGTACTGCCGGGCCGACGACCGCGGTGACCCGGTCGTCCAGCTCGCCCCGCCGCTGATCTCCGACCGGTCGACGTTCGACGAGATCGAGTCCATCCTGCGGTCCGTGCTGACGGAGGCCTGGACGAAGCTCTGAGCGGGACGGTGATCCGGCCTGTGGTCCGATCGGCCGATCGGACCACGGACCGACTGCCCGATTGACCCCGGAACGATCACTACCGGACCGCCTTCCAGCGGTCATTTCATACGGTCCACGCGGCCCGGGTGCGCCCATTCGAGTGGGAAGGGGCGCACCCGGGCCGCGTGCTGTGCGCACACCGCGGTCCGAATCCTTACGGTGCCGAGTGACCGATCGGCACCCTCTTCGTTCCCCCGTACGGGGGACGGGAAATCTGATCTGAACCGAGGTGTACGCCATGGTGGCCCCGCCGGACAACGACGTGATCTGGGCACGTTCCCTGCACCATTCCCACAACGGCTCACCCGCGCTCGGCGGGGTCTCCCTGGGGGTCCGCGACGGCGAGATCCTCGCCGTGACCGGACCGCGCGGCAGCGGGAAGACGACGCTGCTGCACTGCCTCTCCGGCCAACTGGTTCCCCAGCAGGGCGAGGTGTGGTTCAACAGCGTCCCGGTCCACACCATGGGTCCGCGGCTGCGGGAGCGGCTGCGCCGTGACCGGTTCGGCTGGATCGCGCCGGAGCCCCAGCTGGTACCGGAGCTGAACACGTGGGAGAACACGGCGCTTCCGCTGCTGCTGCGCGGTACCTCGCACCGGGTCGCCAGGAAGGTCGCCATGGAGTGGCTGGAGCGACTCGACATCGGCACCTGTGCGAAGAAGCGGCCGCACACTCTTCTCCAGGGCCAGCGTCAGCGGCTCGCGGTCGCCCGCGCGCTGGCCGGCTCGCCGACGGTGATCTTCGCCGACGAGCCCACCGCGACACTGCACCGGACCGATCGCACCCATGTGCTGCGGACCCTGACCAGCGCGGCCCGCTCGCACGGCATCACGGTCGTGCTCGCCACGCATGACGCGGAGGTCGCCGCACTCGCCGACCGTACGGTCCCGCTGCTGGACGGCCGCCGCGTCGCCACCGTCGCCCTGCCCGCCGTATCCGATACGGAGGGCCGCGCGGCGTGCTCGCTCTCCGTCTAGCCCGCGGTACCCATCCGCTGGTCCTGGTGCGGCGGCTGCTGGTCGCGGCCGCCTCCGCCGGGGTCGGCTTCCTGCTGCTGTGCACCCTTGCGTACGCGTCGACGCATCCGGCGTACTCGACCGCCGCGGTGCTGCGACTGCTGTGGTGCTTCGTGCCACTGGCCGCCACCGTGCAGTTCGCGGTGGCGGTCGCCCGGACGGACCCCGGCACGCGCCCGCGTTCGGGGCTGTCCGCCGTCGGCCTCGGGCCGGTGCGGCTCAGCCTGTTGGCCGCCGTCTCCACCGCGGTGTCCTGCGCCCTCGGTTCGATGGTGGCGCTGCTCCTCTTCCTGCACCTGCGGGGCGATCTGACCGGGCTTCCGTTCGACGGCGCGGGGGCCGGGCTCCTCAACGCCGACGCGCCGCTGCCGATGGCCGCGGCCCTCTTGCTGCTGGCGCTGGCGCCGGTGGCCGCCGCGGCGGCCACGGCTGCGGCGCTGCGCACCCGGCCGGTCCAGGCCGAGATGCCGGAGGACGGAACGCAGGACCCCATGCCGGACGATCAGTTGCCGGCGCCGGCCGCTCCGCCGTCCGGACTGCCGTGGGGTGTGGCGCTGACGGCCGCGGGCCTGGCGGTCGAGGCGTACGCGAGCCGTGGCGGGGCGGGCAGCCCGTTCCCCCTGCCGGGACGGTTCGACGCCACTCCGGCGTGGGTGCTCGCGGGATGGTCGCTGACCGCGATCGGTCTGGCCATGGCGGGCCCCGGGCTGACGTACCTGTGTGGCCGGCTGGTGCAGGCGGCGCGCCCCGGTGCGGTACGCCTGCTGGCCGGCCGGGTGCTGATGGACGAGGCGCGCCGGATCGGCAGGCCGCTGGGTGCGGTCTGCGCGGTGCTCTCCGCGGGGATCGCGGCGTTCACGCTGTACGGGACGGGGCCACGCCCCTTCGGCCCGCTCACCGCGCTCGGCGCCGTACTCGTGCTGGGCTGCACGACGGCGACGCTGCTGACCTCGGCCCTGGAGGCGAGGCAGGCCCGTGCCCACACGGCGCGTGCGCTGCTGCGGCTCGGCGCCCCGGCCTCGGCGCTGCGGGCCACGGCGGCCCTGCGCGCCGGTGTGCTGCTGGTCGTGTTCGCCCCGATCACCTGGGCGGTCGCCAAACTCGCCGCGCTGCCGCTGACCGGCTGACCCGACCGCCGGCCGGCCGTGCAGCCGGCCGATCCGTACCCTCGGGGGCACCCGCCCGTACGGTTCGGCCGGTACGTAGCATGACGGCGTGGAGAACCCGGACGACAACATTCCCTCACCCGGCGCCGAGATCGAGTCGCTCGCCGAATTCGACGCGGCGGTGGCCGCCGGGTCGCTGGCCGGATATCGCGTCCAGTCCGTCGATCTGACGGACCGCAGCGCAGCGCTGCTCGCCGCGGACACGGCGGGCGCGGTGTTCCTCGGCTGCCGGATGGAGCCCGGCGCCGAGGCGAAGGTGCGGGCCGACGGGGCGTTCGTCTTCCCGCCCGTGCCGGGACTGCCCTTCGACCCGTATCGCGGCCTGCTCTACTCGCCCGACGCGCTCTACCAGGGGCTGGCGGGCGGGGGTTACGAGGCGACGCCCGATGCCCGCGCCTATCGCTGGTTCCAGCAGACCCGCGCGAACGGCGACGTCTTCGCCTCGATGCTCCGCGCGCTCCATGACGACGCCGTCTCCGACGCACTGGACGAAGTCCTCGTCGGAGCCCGGGTGGTCGGGGTGATGGGTGGTCACGCGACCGTCCGCGGCAGCGCCGCGTACGCCGCGGCGGCCCGACTGGGCCGGACCCTGGCGCGCGGCGGGCTGACCGTGGCCACCGGCGGCGGGCCGGGCGCGATGGAGGCGGCCAACCTCGGCGCGTACGCGGCGCCGCATCCCGATCCCATGCTGGACCAGGCGTGCGAACTCCTCGCCGCCGCGCCGTCGTTCGTCCCGTCGGTGACCGACTGGGCGCTGGCCGCTATCGCCGTGCGGGAACGCTGGCCCGATGGCGGCCATTCGGTCGCGATCCCGACCTGGTTCTACGGTCATGAGCCGCCGAACCCGTTCGCGGACCGGATAGCCAAGTACTTCGCCAACGCCCTGCGCGAGGACGGCCTGCTCGCCCGCTCCACCGCGGGCGTGATATTCCTGCCGGGCGCCGCCGGTACCGTGCAGGAGATCTTCGACAACACGACGCCGAACTACTACGGCTCACGCGGCGCACCGACGCCGATGGTGCTGGTCGGCCGCGCCCACTGGACGGAGGAACTGCCCGCCTGGCCACTCCTGAGGGCGCTGTCGGCGGGCCGGCCGATGGAGCACCGTATCGCCCTGGTCGACACGGTGGACGAGGCCCCCGAGGCACTCGCCCGGCTGTCCGGCTGAGCCGCGGCCCGGTTCAGACCGACGCGAGCCGGCGGACCAACGCGTCGAAGAAGGCGTCCCAGCCGTCCTCCGCGGCCGCGTACTGCTCGGCCGTGAGGTTGCCGCCGCGCTGCCGGAAGACCATCTCGGTGGTTCTGTCGCCGCGGTCGGTGAAGGTGGCGGTGACGGTCTCGCCCTCGACGTCCGCCGGCGCGGTCGCGTCCTTGAGCGTGAAGACCAGACGCTCCGGCGCGACCACTTCGCGGTAGACGCCGTGGAACGGCATCTCGGTGCCGGGAACCACGATGACCAGGCTCCACGTACCGCCCGGCCTGACGTCCATCGACACCCGGTCGAGCGGCACCTCGGCATCCCCGCCGTACCAGGCCGCGAAGTGCTCGGGGGTCGTCCAGGCCTCGAAGACCTTTTCCCGCGGGGCGTCGAAGACGCGGGTGAGGTCGATGCCCTCGCGTGCCGTTCCAGTCATGTCCCTGCCCTTTCGGAGTCGATCCGGAGCTTTCCCGGCCGCATGAGGTGTTCCCCGAATCCGCCGAAACCGCTCTTCGGGAACGCCCG
This sequence comes from Streptomyces sp. NPDC058231, assembly GCF_042882275.1. Taxonomy (NCBI): domain Bacteria; kingdom Bacillati; phylum Actinomycetota; class Actinomycetes; order Kitasatosporales; family Streptomycetaceae; genus Streptomyces; species Streptomyces sp. NPDC058231. The sequence continues at coordinate 21,927 of NZ_JBHVWN010000065.1, forward strand.
GTAGTGGTCCTGCCACGGCCCGGCGCCGCGGGTGCAGCGGCCCTGCGTGCCGGTCTGGTGCTGTGACCGGAAAGGTTCACCGGCTCGCGCCGCCCGGCACGGCACCTCGCCGCGTTGTCGCATCACCCGAGTACATCCAGTACGCGGGCGATGCTCCGCCTTGCGATGCACCGCACCGGACGCCGCGAGCTTCCCGGCAAACCTTTCCGGTCACAGCACTAGGCGGCCGCGGGCAGCACCACGGTCTCGGACGCGTCGAAGGTCACGCCCACGGTCGCGCCCTCCTGGGGGACCTCCCGCAGCGGGCACTCCGCCTCCAGCCGGGGTCCGCTCCCGGGGTGCAGGGTCACGGCCACATGGCCGCCCCGGAAGGTGCGCGCGCCGACCTTGCAGCGCAGCCCGTCGCCGGGCGCTCCCATCCGTACGCCCGCCGGACGCACCAGCAGGTCGCACGGGCCCTGCGGCGAACCGTCCGGCACCGGCACCCTGCCCCACGCCGTGCCGGCGACCGCGCCGGTCACCGTCGCGTCCACCACGTTGTCGAAGCCGAGGAACCGGGCGACGAACGCGGAGGCGGGCCGCTGCCAGACCTCCAGCGGGGTTCCCGTCTGGGCGATCCGTCCGTCACGCATCACGACGACCCGGTCGGCGAGGGCGAACGCCTCCCCCTGGTCATGGGTGACGGCGAGCACCGTCGTGCCGAGCCGGGCGAACAGCGCGCGCAGTTCGACGACGAGGCGCTCGCGCAGGCTGCGGTCGAGCTGACCGAGGGGTTCGTCCAGCATGAGCAGCTTCGGACGCGGGGCGAGCGCCCGGGCGAGGGCCACGCGCTGCTGTTCGCCGCCGGAGAGCGCGGCGACGGCGCGCCGTTCGGCGCCCGGCAGACCCACCAGTTCGAGGAGCTCGGCGACTCTGCGGTCCTGGTCGCCGCGGGACGCACCACGCATGCGCAGCCCGAAGGCCACGTTGGCGCCGACGTCGCGGTGCGGGAACAGCTGATGGTCCTGGAACATCAGGCCGAGCCCGCGCCGGTGCACCGGTACGCCGGTCTGGTCGGCGCCGTCGAGGAGCACCCGGCCGCCGTCCGGCGGGTGCAGTCCGGCCACCACACGCAACAGTGTCGACTTGCCGCTGCCGCTCGGCCCCAGCACGCAGACGGTCTCGTGGTCCGCGACCTCCAGGTCCACCGCGTCGAGCGCCGTGCGCTCCCCGAAACGGACCGTGGCGGATTCCAGTGTCAGCATCTCCAGAACACCCCGAGCATCGTCAGAACTCCCCGGACCTGTCCGGGCGGATACGTTCGAGCGCCAGCAGCGACACTGCGCAGACCAGCATCAGAATCGTGCTGAGGGCCATCGCCTGGCCGTAGTTGAGCTCCCCGGACCGGCCCAGCAGCCGGGCGACGGCGACCGGGAGCGTCGGGTTGTCGGGCCGTGCGATGAAGACCGTCGCCCCGAACTCGCCGAGCGACACGGCGAAGGCGAAGCCCGCCGCCACCAGCAGCGCCCGCCGTACCAGCGGCAGATCGACCTCGCGCCAGGCCCGCAGCGGTGACGCCCCGAGCACCGACGCCGCCTCCCGGAGCCGCACGTCCACAGCCCGCAGTATTGGCAGCATGGTCCGTACGACGAAGGGGACGCCGACCAGCGCCTGGGCGAGCGGCACCAGGATCCACGAGGTCCGCAGATCCAGTGGCGGCCTGTCCAGCGTGATCAGGAATCCGAAGCCGACCGTGACCGCGGACACCCCGAGCGGCAGCATCAGCAGCGCGTCGAACCCGCGGACGAGCCGCCCGGCGCGCCTGGTCAGTGCCGCCGCCGCGAGTCCGCCGACGATCAGCGCGATCGCGGTCGCGGCCAGCGCGTACTGCAGCGAGTTCCAAACCGCTGCGAGCGGTGCGACGAGGAAGGTGCCACCGCTCGCCTCGGCGGACCGCAGTGCACGGTAGTAACCGAGCCCGTGACCACCGGGCACGTCCAGGGAGCGCTCGACGAGGACACCGAGCGGCAGCAGGATGAGCACCAGCACCGTGAGCAGCACCCCGCCGAGCAGCGCCCACTGCCCGGCGCCGCGCGGCCTGCGGGCGGTCTGCGCCGGGTCGACCAGCTTCAGCGTCGCCTCCCGGCGCCGCACCGTCCACGCGTGGACGGCCAGAATCGCGCCGACCGCGGCGAACTGCACCATCGTCAGCACAGCGGCCGTCGGCAGGTCGAGCAGCTGGGCGGTCTGCCGGTAGATCTCCACCTCCAGCGTGGAGTACGCGGGACCGCCGAGGATCTGTACGACGCCGAAGGAGGTGAACGTGAAGAGGAAGACCATCAGCGCGGCGGCGGCCACGGCGGGCGCGAGGGCCGGCAGGGTGACCCGCCGCCATGCCGCGAACCGCCCGGCGCCCAGCACCCGGGCCGCCTCCTCCTGCCGCGGGTCCAGCTGCGACCACAGCCCGCCGACGGTCCGTACGACCACCGCGTAGTTGAAGAAGACGTGGGCGAGCAGGATGGCCCAGACCGTGGCGTCGAGCCGGACGCCGGCCAGTTCGTCGAGGAAGCCGCCGCGCCCCAGCAACGCCAGGAAGGCCGTCCCGACGACGACGGTCGGCAGGACGAAGGGCACGGTGACGACCGCCCGCAGCAACTGTTTGCCGGGGAAGTCGAATCGGGCGAAGACATGGGCTCCCGGCAGCGCGATCAGCAGGGTCAGCGCCGTCGACGCGAGCGCCTGCCAAGTGGTGAACCAGAGCACGTCGAGGATGTCCGGCCGGGCCAGCACCTCGCCGATCCGGCCAAACTGCCAGACACTGTCGGCCTTCAGGCCACGGCCGACGATCGCGACGACCGGGTAGGCGAAGAACAGCGCGAAGAACGCGACGGGCACGGCCATCAGACCGAGCCGCACCGCGTTCCCGCGCCACGCCCCCACGGCGGCCGCACGTCCGGAACGGGCGCGGGGGCGGCTCCCGCCCGGACCCGGTCCGGGGACGGGAGCCTTCGCTACTTCACTACGAGCGAGGACCACGACTGGACCCACTGCTCACGGTTCTTGGCGATCGTCTCCGGGGCCACGGTCGCCGGGCTGCCGACGGTCGCGCCGAACTCCGTGAAGAGTTCGGGCAGTTTCGCGTCCTTGGCGACGGGGTTCACGAACATGTTGAGCGGCATGTCCTCCTGGAACTTCTTGCTGATCAGGAAGTCCAGCAGCGCCTTGCCACCCGCCTCGTTCCTCGCGCCGTTCAGCAGGCCCGCGAACTCGATCTGCCGGAAGCAGGTCCCGGTCGCGACCGCGGTCGGCGCCTTCGCGGGCTGCGGCTTCGCGTACAGCACCTCGGCCGGCGGACTGGAGGCGTACGACACGACGAGCGGTCGGTCGGCCTTGGCCTTCCTGCCGCCCGCGGAACCGGAGAACTCCTCGTCGTACGCCTGCTCCCAGCCGTCGACGACCTTGACCCCGTTGGCCTTCAGCTTCTTCCAGTAGTCCTGGTAGCCGTCCTCGCCGTAGGCGGCGACGGTGCCGAGGAGGAAGCCGAGACCGGGTGACGAGGTCGCGGCGTTCTCCGTGACGAGGAGGTTCCTGTACGCGGGCTTCGCCAGGTCGTCGAAGCTCTTCGGCGGAGCGAGCTTCCGGTCGGCGAAGTACTTCTTGTCGTAGTTGACGCAGATGTCGCCGGTGTCGACCGGGGTCACCCGGTGCCTGTCCGCGTCCAGTTGGGCATCGGCCGCGACCCGGCCGATGCCCTTCGCCTCGTACGGGGTGAACAGATCGTTGTCGAGGGCGCGGGAGAGCAGCGTGTTGTCGACGCCGAAGAACACGTCGCCGCGCGGGGAACCCTTGGTCAGGATCTCCTGGTTGAGGGCGGCGCCCGCGTCTCCGCTCTTCAGCACCTTGACCGTGTAGCCGGTCTCCTTCGTGAACTCCTTCAGCACGCCCTTGGAGGCGCTGAAGGAGTCGTGACTGACCAGAGTCACGGTCTTGGAGCCGGAGCCCTTACTGCCGCCGGCCCCGGAATCCGCGTCGCCGGAACCGCCGCAGCCGGCGAGCGCGGTGACGCCGAGGGCGGCGGCGACGGCCGTCGCCGCGAGCCGACTGGTCCTACGGGTGGTACTCATTGTGAATTCCTCCTGGGTTTGACCAGGAAGAGACGCGGCCCCGCCCGCAGCGCGGGCAGGGCGCAACAGCATGAGTTGATGACCGAACTTCCTACCCGGAATGACCCGGGCGAGGTTCAGAGGGTCTGCGGCCACCCTGTTCGGTGCCGCACTCTCAGCGCTGTGGCGCTCCCCTGTCGGAAAATATGAAGTTGAATGCGCGCCCAGATTACACGGGCCCTTCCGGGCTCAGCGCTCGGACGCCGCCAGCTGACCGCAGGCCCCGTCGATCTCCTGACCGCGGGTGTCCCGAACGGTCACGGGCACCCCGTGAGCGGCGATCGCCTCGACGAACGCCTTCTCGTCCTCGGGCCGGGACGCGGTCCACTTCGAACCCGGCGTCGGGTTCAGCGGGATCAGATTGACATGGACCCGCCTGCCCTTGAGGAGCCGGCCGAGCAGGTCACCGCGCCACGCCTGGTCGTTGATGTCGCGGATCAGCGCGTACTCGATGGAGATCCGGCGGCCGGACTTCTCCGCGTACTCCCACGCGGCGTCCAGTACCTCACGCACCTTCCAGCGCGTGTTCACCGGCACGAGCGTGTCCCGCAGCTCGTCGTCCGGCGCGTGCAGCGACACGGCGAGACGGCACTTGAAGCCCTCGTCGGCGAAGCGCAGCATGGCCGGCACCAGACCCACGGTGGAGACGGTGATCCCGCGCTGCGAGAGACCGAGACCGTCCGGCTCCGGGTCGGTCAGCCGACGGATCGCGCCGACCACCCGCTTGTAGTTGGCGAGCGGCTCACCCATGCCCATGAAGACGATGTTGGAGAGCCGCGCGGGCCCGCCCGGCACCTCTCCGTCCCGCAGCGCCCGCATGCCGTCCACGATCTGGTGGACGATCTCCGCGGTCGACAGGTTGCGGTCCAGCCCGGCCTGCCCCGTCGCACAGAACGGGCAGTTCATCCCGCAACCGGCCTGCGACGAGATGCACATCGTCACCCGCTCCGGGTAGCGCATCAGGACGGACTCGACGAGCGTCCCGTCATGCAGCTTCCACAGCGTCTTGCGGGTGGTGTCGTCGTCGCAGCTGATGTGGCGGACGACGGACATCAGATCGGGGAACATCGCCTCGGCGAGCTTGTCCCGCGAACCGGCCGGAATGTTGGTCCACTCGGCCGGGTCGTGCGCGTACCGCGCGAAGTAGTGCTGCGACAGCTGCTGCGCGCGGAACGGCTTCTCGCCGATCGCGGCGACAGCCTCCTTGCGCTCGGCGGGCGTGAGGTCGGCGAGGTGCCTCGGCGGCTTCTTGGCTCCGCGGGGCGCGATGAAAGTGAGTTCTCCGGGCTTAGGCATGGCTGTACCAGTGTCGCAGATCGAATCCTGTGGCCTGCCATCCAAGACATGAGGCAGTCGTCACTGGCCGCCCCGGGCCGCCTGTGGGCCGTCCTCCGACGGCCCGGCCGCACCGGGTTTCGACCATTGCTGGATCACGACAACGGCCGGCTCGCCGGGGCCGCGGCGAGCTCGCCGCGAAGGCTTTCGCCCACCCGCCCGGGTGGATCTGTCTGGTGGCGTCGGACTCGTCGTACCGGCTACCTGGAGCAGGTGATCGGCGACCCGATGGGTGTCGCACGACACCAGGTGCCGTCCGCGCACCGGCTCTTCCGGTGGGATTGGGCTCACCCGGACCCTGTCGGCCGCGGACGGGGCCGAGGACGGCACCGCCGCGGAGCCCCGCCGTCGTTCCTCCGGGCCGCGGTCGTACGGGTGAGGGCCCGCCGCCCTGTGGGCAACGGACCCTTCACTCGTACGACCGGACGGGCAGGTGCCCCGGCTCGCTCAGCCGGAACCCACGAACAGCACCAGCAGCAGCCAGACCACCGGAGCGGTCGGCAGCAGCGAGTCCAGCCGGTCCATGATCCCGCCGTGCCCGGGCAGCAGCGTGCCCATGTCCTTGATCCCGAGATCGCGCTTGATCATGGACTCGCCGAGGTCACCGAGGGTGGCGCTGGCGGCGACGGCCAGGCCGAGCAGCAGCCCCTGCCACCAGGCGCCGCCGTCGATCAGGAACTGCATGCACAGCGCACCGGCGACCATCGCGAAGGCCACCGCCCCGAACAGTCCCTCCCGGGTCTTCCCGGGGCTGATGCGCGGCGCGAGCTTGTGCTTGCCGAAACGCCAGCCGACGGCGTACGCGCCCGTGTCACTGACCACGGTCAGCAGCAGGAAGGTGAGGACCCGCTGCGGCCCGTCGTCCGCGCGCAGGAGCATCGCGACGAAGGTCGCCAGGAACGGCACGTAGAACGCGGCGAAGACACCGGCCGTGACGTCCTTGAGATACCCCTCCGGCGGTTCGGTCATCCGCCAGACGAGCACCGCCAGGGCGGTCAGGGCCATCGCGACCCACGCGCCCTCGGCTCCGCGCACATAGCCGGCCACGACCATCGCCGCGCCACCGACCGCCAGCGGTACGAGCGGTGCCTTGATGCCCTTGCGCTCCTGCAGCCGGGAGGTGAGTTCCCACAGGCCGACGACGACGGCGACGGTTATCACGCCGATGAAGACGGCCTTGACGACGAAGAGCGAGGCGACGATGACGGCACCGAGCCCCACACCGACCCCTATGGCGGCTCGCAGGTCACGGCCCGCACGTTTCTTCTGCGGGGGCGTCGGCGCGGTGGACATGGGCTCCTGCGGCATCTCGTCACGGAACGGGGACCCGCCGCCCTGGCCGGCGCCTCCCCCGTTCCGGTCGTCACGGTCGTCAGCGTCTCTACCTGCGTCGGGAACGTCCGGCACTATGGGCATGGGCCGAGTCTGCTGGGCGTCATGCACATCGTATGCAGGACCCGCCGGGGCGGCCGTCATCTCGGGCGTACCCCAGTGACCGGCTGCCTGCGGGGCGCCCCAGGAAGAGTCGTTCATCAGACTTCGAGCAGCTCGGCTTCCTTGTGCTTGAGCAGCTCGTCGACCTGCGCGACGTACTTCGCAGTGGTGTCGTCGAGCTCCTTCTCGGCGCGACGCACCTCGTCCTCGCCGGACTCCTTGTCCTTGACCAGCTTGTCCAGGGTCTCCTTGGCCTTGCGGCGGACGGCCCGGATCGAGATCTTGGAGTCCTCGGCCTTCGTCTTCGCGACCTTGATGTAGTCGCGACGACGCTCCTCGGTGAGGTCGGGGAAGGTCACCCGGATGATATTGCCGTCGTTGCTCGGGTTGACGCCGAGGTCGGAGTCGCGGATGGCCTGCTCGATGTTGCGCAGCGCGGTCTTGTCGAACGGCGTCACCACGGCCATGCGCGGCTCGGGAACGGAGAAAGAGGCCAGCTGGTTGATCGGGGTCAGCGCGCCGTAGTAGTCAGCGACGATCTTGTTGAACATCGCCGGGTGCGCACGGCCGGTACGGATCGCGGCGAAGTCTTCCTTCGCGACCACAACGGCCTTCTCCATCTTCTCCTCGGCCTCAAGGAGGGTTTCTTCGATCACCACGTGCTCCTGCGTGTCTTGAGTGGGCCCGGCGTGCTCTGGCCCGGCGGGTCCTGCGTCGCGTCCTCACCTGCACGGTGTCCGACCGGCAGGCCGTTGTCCATCGTTCGGGGCCGGCCCCGGGTGTCCCCGGGCAGCCCCCCGGTCCTCAGGCCCGGGTGCCCTCGTCGCTCACGAGCGTGCCGATCTTCTCACCCTTGACGGCGCGGGCGATATTGCCGGTCGCGGTCAGCTCGAAGACGAGGATCGGCAGCTGGTTGTCACGGCAGAGCGTGATGGCGGTGGCGTCGGCAATCTTGAGATCGCGGGCGAGCACCTCGCTGTACTCCAGCGCGTCGAACTTCACCGCGTCGGGGTTGGTCTTCGGGTCGGAGTCGTAGACCCCGTCCACCCCGTTCTTGCCCATCAGCAGGCCCTCGGCGTCGATCTCCAGGGCGCGCTGGGCGGCAGTGGTGTCGGTGGAGAAGTACGGCATGCCCATGCCGGCGCCGAAGATGACGACGCGGCCCTTCTCCAGGTGGCGCACGGCGCGCAGCGGGATGTACGGCTCCGCGACCTGCCCCATGGTGATGGCGGTCTGGACGCGGGAGTCGATGCCCTCCTTCTCCAGGAAGTCCTGGAGTGCCAGGCAGTTCATGACTGTGCCGAGCATGCCCATGTAGTCGGACCGGGCCCGGTCCATGCCACGCTGCTGGAGCTCGGCACCGCGGAAGAAGTTTCCGCCGCCGATGACGACCGCGATTTCCGCGCCGTCCCGGACGACTGCCGCGATCTCCCGCGCGATGGCGTGCACGACGTCGGGGTCGACACCGAGCCCTCCGCCGCCGGCAAACGCTTCTCCGGACAGCTTCAGCATGAAGCGTCCGGGCACCTTGCCGTCGTCCCGCTTGTGGTCACCTGTGGTGGCGTCCGCGCCCTTGTTCATGGAGATTCTCCTCGTGCACATACGAAGAAGGCCATTGCCGGTGGGTCTGGTGTCCCTCAGCGGCAATGGCCTCCTCGTCAGATCTGCGGTCGTACGGCGGGTGTGCGGCCGACGACTGCACTAGACCCTATCGGGGTCCACCGTTTTTCGCGGACGGACTCAGATGCCGACCTTGATGCGCGAGAAGCGCTGCAGGGTGACACCGGCCTCGTCCAGAACCTTCTGGACGGACTTCTTGTTGTCCTTGGCGAACGCCTGCTCCAGGACGACGACGTCCTTGAAGAAGCCGTTGACGCGACCCTCGACGATCTTCGGAAGGGCGGCCTCGGGCTTGCCCTCCTCGCGAGAGGTGGCCTCGGCGACACGACGCTCGTTCTCGACCGTCTCGGCCGGGACCTCGTCGCGGTTGAGGTACTTCGGGGCGAAGGCGGCGATGTGCTGCGCAACGTCCTTGGCGACCTCGGCGTTCTCCTTGTCCAGCTCGACCAGGACACCGACCTGCGGCGGGAGGTCGGGCATGGTGCGGTGCATGTACGCAGCCACGTAACCGCCGGTGAACTGCGCGAAGCGGTCCAGGACGATCTTCTCGCCGAGGTTGGCGTTGGCCTCGTCGACGTACGCCTGGACGGTCTTGCCGGCCTCGATCTCGGAGGCGAGCAGCGTGGCCAGGTCGGCCGGCGAGGTGGCGGCGACGTGCGCGGCGAGCGAGTTGGCGACGGCCAGGAACTTCTCGCCCTTGGCGACGAAGTCCGTCTCGCACTTCAGCTCGAGCAGGACGCCGGAGGTCTTGTCCTCGGAGATGAGGGAGACGACGGCACCGTTCTCGGCAGAACGGCCCTCGCGCTTGGCGACGCCCTTCTGGCCCTTGATACGGAGCGCCTCGACGGCCTTGTCGACGTTGCCGTCGCTCTCGTCGAGGGCCTTCTTGCAGTCCATCATGCCGGCGCCGGTGAGCTCGCGGAGCTTCTTGACGTCAGCGGCGGTGTAGTTCGCCATGAGTCTGTGTTTCTCTCTCGAAGTCTGAAAGATCTACGGGTGAACGGCGGGGGCGGTGCTCAGGCACCGGCCCCCGCCGTCATTCAGCCGTGACGGAGTCGTCAGGCCTGCTCGGCGTCCGCGGCCGGAGCCTCGGCGGCCTCGGCCGGCGTCTCGGCGGCGTCGGCCTCGGCCTCGGCCGGCGTCTCGGCGGCGTCGGCGACCTTCTCGGTCTCGGCGGAGGTCTGCACCTCGGCGTCGTCCTTCTTGTCGCCCTCGAGCAGGTCCCGCTCCCACTCGGCGAGCGGCTCGCCGGCGGCCTTGTCGCCCGGCTTCGAGTCACCGGTCGCAGCGCCGGAACGGGCGATGAGGCCCTCGGCGACGGCGTCGGCGATCACGCGGGTGAGCAGGGTGACGGAGCGGATCGCGTCGTCGTTGCCCGGGATCTTGTAGTCGACCTCGTCGGGGTCGCAGTTGGTGTCGAGGATCGCGACGACCGGGATGTGGAGCTTGCGCGCCTCACCGACGGCGATGTGCTCCTTCTTGGTGTCGACGATCCAGACGGCGCTGGGCACCTTCTGCATCTCGCGGATACCACCGAGGGTCTTCTCCAGCTTGGCCTTCTCGCGGGAGAGGACCAGGAGCTCCTTCTTGGTGAGGCCGGAGGCGGCCACGTCCTCGAAGTCGATCTGCTCAAGCTCCTTCAGACGCTGAAGGCGCTTGTAGACGGTGGAGAAGTTGGTGAGCATGCCACCGAGCCAACGCTGGTTGACGTACGGCATGCCGACGCGCGTCGCCTGCTCGGCGATGGCCTCCTGGGCCTGCTTCTTCGTACCCACGAACATGATGGAGCCGCCGTGCGCGACGGTCTCCTTGACGAACTCGTAGGCGCGGTCGATGTACGACAGCGACTGGAGCAGGTCGATGATGTAGATGCCGTTGCGCTCGGTGAAGATGAAGCGCTTCATCTTCGGGTTCCAGCGACGGGTCTGGTGACCGAAGTGGACGCCGCTCTCCAGCAGCTCCCGCATCGTGACGACGGCCATGGCCGTACTCCTTGAGGTACTCGGTTATCGCGACCGCAGGATTGCTGTCGCGCCTGACGCCCCGACGCGCCGTGCCACGAGGGACCGAGGAGCGCGGCCACCGTCCGCAGAGAGGGAGGTGGCGGGGCGTGCGAAGTCGACCCGGTGACCCGGATCGCCAAAAGAAGTGTACGGGACCCGCCGGGTGCCGGGTGACGGCACTGTCCACAACCGGCGAGTAGTCCACAGATCCGGTCCATGATCCCCGGGGATCCGGTGTTTGCGGAACGGTTCGGATCATGCGACACACTCCCGAACCGGCTGTTGCCCGGGTCCGGGTCCGGCTCCTCCGGACCCGGACCGCGCTCGCCGCGACCCTCCTGGCCCTGCTCACGGTGGGATACGGCGCGTCGGCCGCCACCGCCGGCGGCCCGCCGCCTGCCGACGCGCACACCTGGCCGCTCGCGGGGCGGCCCGCGGTCGTACGGGGATGGGAGCCGCCGGCCGGCGCCTACGGGCGGGGGCACCGCGGCGTCGATCTCGCCGCCGGGCCGGGCACACCGGTGCGCGCCGCCGCCTCCGGGCGGGTCTCGTTCGCGGGCCGCGTCGCGGGACGCGGGGTGGTCTCCATCGAGGTGGCGGGGAGCGGTGTTCCGCCGCTGCGCACCACGTACGAGCCGGTCAGGGCGGTGGTCGCGGCAGGTGACGAGGTCGTCGCGGGCCAGGAGGTCGCGGTCATGGAGGCCGGGCCGTTCCACTGCGCGTCCGGGTGCCTGCACTGGGGACTGCGCCGCGGTGGGACGTATCTGGACCCGTTGTCGTTGCTGCCCCCGTCGCTGCTGCGGCGGGGCCCGTCCCGGCTGCTGCCGGTGTTCGGGGTGCCGGAGCCGCGAGCGGACGTACCGGGCACCGTCGGGTACGCCTCACCCGCCGCGCTGTCGGGCGCGGCAAGGGCCCGCCGTCGGCGGTGTCAGCCCCGTACGCCCCGTACGCCCCGCAGGATCATGGCCACGACGGTGTCCGCGATCACGTCCGGCTCCTCAGCCACCCCGAGTTCGATACGGCGCACGGCCGCGTCCACCGAACCCTGCAGCAGCATCGCCGCCAGCCGCGGCTGCTCGTGCCCGAGATCACCGAGCGCCTCGACGATCATGGCGATCAGCCCGCCGTGCGCGGCCCGGATCTTCTCGCGGGCGCCCGCGTCCAGTTCGCTCGCCGAGATGGCGACGACCGCCCGGTGCCGCCGGTCCCCGACCAGGCCGAGCTGGCGTCGCACGTACGCCTCGATCTTCCCCTCGGGCGTCGTGGCCCGCTCCATCGCGTTCTCGACCTCGGCCGCCCAGACGGGGAAGTCGACGGCGCACAGCTCCTCGACGACGGCCGCGCGGGAGCGGAAGTACTCGTAGACGGAGGACCGGGCAAGGCCCGTACGTTCGGCGAGAGCGGGGAAGGTCAACGCCTCCGTACCGCCCTCGGACAGCAGCGAGCGCGCGGCGTCCAGGAGGGCGCCGCGCTGCATGGTCCGGTGCTCGGCCACCGAGGCCGCTCGAATCCTGGGCACGGTTCCACTCTACGGCGGCAGGTGTTCGAGAGGGGGCGGGCGGGCGTCATCGTCCCGCCGGGCGCCGTCTCAGCGTCCGGCGTCGGCCAGTTTCGCGCGGAGCTGGAGCACCGATTTGGTGTGGATCTGGCTGACGCGGCTCTCGGTCACCCCGAGCACGTTGCCGATCTCGGCGAGGGTGAGACCCTCGTAGTAGTAGAGGGTGACGACCGTCTTCTCGCGCTCCGGAAGCGTGTTGATCGCCCGGGCCAGCAGCCGCCGGAGCTCGCGGTCCTCGGCGACCTCCACCGGATTGTCGGCGGCCGTGTCCTCAAGGGTGTCCATCAGGCTGAGCCGGTCGCCGCCCTCGCCGCCGACGTGCAGCAGCTCCTCCAGCGCGACCACGTTCGCCAGCGACAACTGGCTGAAAACCGCGTGCAGTTCTTCGAGCGTGATACCCATCTCCGCCGCGACCTCCGGCTCCGACGGGGTGCGCCGCAGTTGCGCCTCCAGCGTGGCGTAGGCGCGCTCGACGGCCCGCGCCTTCTGCCGCACGGAGCGCGGAATCCAGTCCAGGGCCCGGAGTTCGTCGATCATCGCGCCGCGGATGCGGGTGATGGCGTACGTCTCGAATTTGATGGCCCGTTCGATGTCGAACTTCTCGATCGCGTCGATCAGTCCGAACACACCCGAGGAGACGAAGTCCGCCTGCTCGACGTTGGACGGCAACCCCACACTCACCCGGCCCGCGACGTACTTCACCAGCGGCGAGTAGTGCAGGATCAGCTGCTCCCGGAGCCGGCCGTCGCCCGTGGCCTTGTACGAACGCCACAACTCGTCTAGCGAGGAAGGGGCAGCGGGGCGCACAGTGCCACGCGCAGCGGGTGGTACTGCCGCGCGGTCAGACCCGGAGGTGTGCTGGGGCATGTGGTGCCTTGAGCCGTTCTGCTGTGGAGTGCTGAGGGACTTGCGTCTGGGCCGGAATCCTTGTGAGCGTAGCGTGACTGAAGCGTTGCGGTGCGCGCAGGATAGAGGATCGAGGCCGGGCACTTCCGGGCGAATGGACATGACCGCACTCCGGGCCGGTCGCCGCGTTCACCGGTCCCGGAGGCGTCATCGAGGGTTCCACCGAGGTCATCTGCATCACCTTTTCACCCGAATGCTCCAGGTCAAGTACCGCCTCGCCGCAGCTCGCCGTCGCTTGTCGGACGCGGCGTCAACCGCCATCCGTCGCCATCGCGTTCGACGAACCCCAGCGAGTGGAGTTCGTACAGCCTGCCGAGCGTTTCGTCGGCGCCGGTCCCCGCGGTGCGGGCGATGTCCCTCGCACGGGCGGGACCGCGGGCGGGCAGCGCGTCGAGAACGCGGGCGCAGACGGCGTCCAGCAGATCTCTGGGAAGTACGGGCCCCCGCCGGACGGGGGCGAGTTCGCCGATGTCCCCGACCAGCTCGGCGACCTCCGAGGCATCGGTGACCAGGACTCCTTCGCCTCGGAGGAGTTCATGGACGCCGGCCGACAGTCCGCTCGTGGCGGGGCCGGGAACGCCCATGGTGAAGCGGCCGAGCCGCTGCGCACTGCGCGCCGTGGCCAGTGAGCCGCTGCGGTATTCGGCCTCGACCACGACCGTCCCTCTCGTCAACGCGGCGATCACCCTGTTCCGAAGGATGAATCTGCTGCGCGTCGGGTGATCGGACGGGGGCAGCTCGCCGATGACCAGCCCCTGCTCCGCGACGCGTCCGATCAGTTCGGCATGGCCCGGGGGATAGGCGACATCGACCCCGCAGGCCAGGACCGCCATCGTCGCCCCGCCTGCCGCGAGGGCGCCGCGATGGGCCGCCCCGTCCACACCGAACGCGGCGCCCGACACCACCACCCACCCCAGCTCCGCCAGCCCCGCACCGAGGCTCGCCGCCATGTGTGCCCCGTACGGGGTGCAGGCGCGGGCACCCACCACCGCGACGGAACGCAGCGCCCAGAGCCGCAGATCGGGCCGGCCCCGTACCCAGAGGCCGATCGGCCGGGCGTCACCCAGGTCGTCGAGCTGGCTGGGCCATTCCCGGTCGCCGGGGCAGACGAGTCGGCCGCCCACCGCGGCGACGGCCGCCAGATCCCGCTCGGGCTGCACGGCCCCGGCCCGTAACCGGTATCCGTCGAGCCGTCGGGCCGTCATACCGCTCAGCTCCTCCGCGCTGCCGTCCCGGGCCGTGAGGCGCCTCATCAGTTCGACCGGGCCGAGCCGGCTCAGCCAGCGCCCGCCGCGCTCGTCCCCCGGCTCCAGGACGCGGGTCAGGGCAGCCCGGGCCAGCCGCTCCCGGTCGCCGACCGTCCCCGGGCCGGGTCCCGAAGGCTCCTCGTCACCGGCCGCCGCCCGGCCGCGGCCCGGTCCCGCGCATCCCGTCACCTGCGGCGTCACGCCGAACCACCCCGCATCACGGCTCCCCGGGCGATCCCGGTCCGCAGTTCCAGGGCCGTCACGACATCGGGAGCCTCCGGGCGGTCGGCGCCGCGCAGATCGGCGACGGTCCATGCCACCCGCAGCACCCGGTCGAGCCCCCGTGCGGTGAGCAGCCCCCGCTCCATGTCCCGTTCGGCCTCCAGGAGCGCTCCCGGAGCCGCGGGCAGCCGGGTCCGCAACTCGTGGCCGGGCACCTCGCTGTTGGTGGTCCAGCCGGTGCCCGCGAGCCGCTCGGCGGCCCGGGTCCTGGCCTCCCGTACCCGCGCCGCGACCACGGCCGTGGACTCGCCACGGCCGCCCTCGCCCATCAGGTCCTCGCGCGTGACCGGGGCGACCACCACGCGCAGATCCACCCGGTCGAGCAGCGGCCCCGAGAGTCTCGCCTGGTAGCGGCGGACCGCCGAGGGCGGGCAGTCGCAGCCGGCGCCGACGAGGGTGTGGCGCCCGCACGGACAGGGATTGGCTGCCAGCACCATCAAAAATCTGGCGGGCAGCCGCACCACCCCGGCGCTGCGCGCCACCACCACACGGCCCGACTCCAGCGGCTGACGCAGGGCGTCCAGCGCCCGGACGGAGAACTCCGGTGCCTCGTCCAGGAACAAGACGCCTCTGTGGGCCAGCGAGACCGCGCCGGGCCGCGGCATCCCGTTCCCTCCGCCGACCAGCGACTGCATCGTCGCCGAGTGGTGCGGGGCGCAGTACGGCGCCCTGGTGACCAGCGGTTCGCCCGGCGGCAGCATGCCCGCCACCGAGTGCACCGCTGTGACTTCGAGCGATTCCTGCCTGGTCAGCGCCGGAAGGATCGCGGAGAGCCGCTCGGCCAGCATGGTCTTGCCCGCGCCCGGCGGCCCCGAGAACAGCAGATGGTGGCCGCCGGCGGCAGCGACCTCCAGGGCCGTGCGCGGCACCGCCTGGCCCGCGACGTCCGCCAGGTCCGGGAGACTCGCCCCGTCGTGCGCGGAAGCCGGCGCCAGTCCGGTGCCGAGGCCGACGCCCGGCACCATCAGCCCGGCGAGCATCGCGGAGGGGCGCCCCTCCTCGTGGAACTCCCGCTCGTCGGGCACCGGTTCGTCGCTGAGCACGGCGATCAGCTGCCGCAGGCTCCGTACTCCCAGGACCGACACCCCGGGCACCAGCGCCGCCTCGCCGGCGGTCTGTTCGGGCACGACGACCTTCGCGTACCCCGCCTCGGCAGCGGCGAGCACAGCGGGCAGCACCCCGCGCACCGGGCGCACCCGGCCGTCGAGCCCGAGTTCACCGATCATCACCACATCGGCGAGGGCGGCGGGATCGATCCGCTCGGCCGCGCCGAGCACCGCACACGCCACGGCGAGGTCGAAGCCGCTGCCGCTCTTGGGTACGGAGGCCGGGGAGAGGCCGACGGTGAGTTTCTTCTGCGGCCACTCGGCCCCGGAGTTGACCACGGCGGCCCTGACCCGGTCCCGGCTCTCCACCAGACTCTTGTCGGGCAGCCCGACCAGGGTGAACGCCGCCACCCCCGGCTCCAGATCCGCCTGGACCTCCACCACCACGCCCTCGACGCCGACCAGCGCCACCGAACACGCCCTGGCGAACCCCATCAGGCCACCCCCCGCGCGTGTTCGACGAGCGGCGCACCGCGGCCGGGCAGCACCACGCCGATGAGATCGATCCGCACCCCGCCCGGCGGCGGACCGCCGTGCCGGTCCAGCCAGATCTCCGCGAGCCGTCGCAGCCGGTCCGCCTTGACCGGCGAAACGGCCGCCATCGGATGCTCGAACGTCCCCGCCCTGCGGGTCTTGACCTCGCAGACGACCAGCGCGTCGCCGTCCATGGCGACAATGTCGATCTCACCGGCGCGACAGCGCCAGTTCCGTGCCAGCACGGTCATGCCCGCGTCGCTCAGCAGCCGCGCCGCCAGATCCTCGCCGTACCGCCCGAGTGCCCCCCGTGCGTTCATTTCGGCACCACCTCCGGCACCGACTCTGACGCGTCGGGACACCGCCGGTGGATCTTGGTGGACAAGCCGGCCGTTGTGGACAACCCGGTCACCCGAACGGGTGACCGGTCATCGGAAAGGCTCAGCCGCCGGGGAGTTCGAGATCGCTCTTGTTGAGCTCCTCGATGTTCACGTCCTTGAATGTCAGGA
The DNA here is from genome assembly GCF_042882275.1 of Streptomyces sp. NPDC058231. Lineage (NCBI taxonomy): Bacteria > Bacillati > Actinomycetota > Actinomycetes > Kitasatosporales > Streptomycetaceae > Streptomyces > Streptomyces sp. NPDC058231. Next base: position 38,543 of record NZ_JBHVWN010000065.1, read on the forward strand.
CGCGTACCTGCTTGACGAACCGGGCGGGCCGGTACATGTCCCAGACCCAGGCATCCGCCATGGACACCTCGAAGAACACCTCACCCTGGACCGAGTGCACCTGCATCTCGTAGTCGTTGGTGAGGTAGAAGCGCCGTTCGGTCTCGATCACGTATTTGAACAGACCGACGACATCTCGGTACTCCCGGTAGAGCTTCAGCTCCATCTCGGTCTCGTACTTTTCGAGGTCCTCGGCGCTCATTGGCATGTTCCCCTTCAGCCGTGCGTCCACCTATTGTGCGCCAGGCCCCGGCACCCTAGGACGATTAGACGATTTCGGGGGCCAGAACCAGTGGCGTACGTGGCGGACCGTCGTCGAGCAGCGTGCGCAGCAGCTCGGCGAGCCTGGTCGGGTACACCGTCTCACGCGCCGCCGACAGTTCGGCGGAGGTCCACCACCTCAGACCCGAGACACTGCGCTGTTCCAGACCGGTGAGCCCGCTCAGGTCCGTGCCGGTCTGCTGCGTACGTCCCAGGAAGTACCACTCGTCCTGGTCCCAGCGCCGCCCGTCGAACGGGAAGGAGCAGATCCGCTGCCAGAGCACCGGTCCCAGTTCGACGTCCGTGATCCCGGTCTCCTCGGCGAGCTCGCGCAGCGCGGCCTCCTGCCGGGTCTCGTCGCCCTCCAGGCCGCCACCGGGCGTGAACCACCAGGTGTCGTCGGGGTCGTCCGGTTCATGGCCGTGGATCAGCAGAATGCGGTCGTCGGGGTCGAGCAGGACGACCCGGGCGACCTTCCGGTTCTCAGCGGGCACCGACAGGCACCCTTCCGCCCTGTCCGCGCCGGTTCCGGCCGGACCGCGCCGCGATCGGTCCGTACGCCACACCGCCGAGGATGAGGACCACGCCTGCCACCACGGCCGAGATCTGCAGTTTCAGTGGCCCCGGGACCGACACCCCGCCGGGCAGCGCCGCGAACGCCTTCGGCCGCTCGACCATGCCGTTCATCGGCCATGCGATGGCGTCCACCCGGGCCTGCACGGCGCTGCGCGGCACCGAGCCCTGTCCCGGGTCGTCGAGATGGAACCGGGAGTCCAGCGAGTTGCTGCGCTCGTCCCCGAGGAGGAAGAGCTGCCCCTTGGGCACGTCTGCCGTGAAGTTCTCCACCGAGGCGAGGCCCTTTGTCTGCAGATACGGTTCTTCAATGGGTTTGCCGTTGACGGTGAGCCGGCTGCCCTTCTCGCAGCAGGCGATCCTGTCGCCGCCGATACCGACGACCCGCTTGACCATCGGCATGTCGCCCCACGCCGGGTCCTTGAAGACCACCACGTCACCGCGGTGCACCTCACCGCCGTCCACCCGCTGCGCGAGCACCCGGTCCCCCGCGTTCACCGTCGGCGTCATCGACTCGGTCGGTACGGTGTACGGCTTGTACACCACCGCCCCCCAGGCGAACCCGCCCAGGAAGAGCACACAGCCGACGGCCACGGCCAGCCCCGACAGCGTGCTGCCGAGCCGGCCGTGGCCGTCATCAGTACGTCCTGATCCACTCATCCCAGCGTCCCCCACCTCGGAGATCGACAATCGCTGATCTGAGTCGGCACCCTACCCGGCAGTACGCCCGCCGGTCAGCCTCCTGCGACGCCACAACACGAGGGGCAGCGCCCCGGCTACACCGAGTGCTCCCGGTGCCAGCCCCATCGCGGCGTTCAGTCCCGGCTGGTCGAAGGTGCTCGGGACCGGCAGGGTCGCCCAGCGATTGATCGGCCACGCCACCACGATGGCCCGGCCGACCACCTCGTCCGTGGAGACCGTGCCCTGGCCGGGCAGCTCCTGGTGGTAGCGGGAGTCGAGGGAGTTCTGGCGGTGGTCGCCCATCACCCAGATTCGGCCCTCGGGCACCTTGATCGGGCCGAACGGCTCGTCATTGCACGGGGTGTTCCCCGGGTAGATGAACGACTTCTCGTCCAGCGCCTTGCCGTTGACCGTGACCGGCCCGTTCCGCTTGCACTCCACCGTGTCGCCGCCGACCGCGATGACCCGCTTGATCAGGTCCTTCTCCTCGGCGGACGGCATCAGTCCGATGAAGCTGAGGAACTTCTGCGCGATGTTGGGCTCGGGCGTCGACTCACCGTCCATCAGCCAGCCGCCCGGGTCGTGGAAGACCACGACCTCGCCGCGCTCCGGCTCCGAGCCGAACCACGGGGTCAGCTTGTCGACCAGCACCCGGTCGCCCCGCTGGAGGGTGTCCTGCATCGAGTCCGAGGGAATCGAGAACGCCTGCACCAGAAACGTCTTGATCAGCAGCGCCAGAATCAGCGCGATGCCGATGAGCAGGGGCAGCTCCTTCCAGAAGGAGCGTGCGTTCCTCGGAGCCGTACCAGCTCCGTCCGGGGAGTCGCCGTCACCGTTCGTCTCGTCCGACCTCACCCCGGAAGGCCCGTCCTGCTCCGGCCGGTCCTCGGGTTCGTCGTGTCCGGATCGTGCGCCGACCGCCAAATCCCCCACATCCACTCCTCACTCCGTGCCACCGCCTGCCCCCTAGTCGGTGCAGGCCCACCACTCCCATAACGAGCGGGAGTTCCGCAGGGGTCGGGAGCCGGATCATTCCGTTGAGATCCTGGGAGGACACACTATTCGACGGTCCGCGCGTCGCGGACGTCCCGGCGCGCGCGTCCGGGACCGAGGAGTACGTCCCGGGCTCCTCCAGTTTCCGCCAGTGTGCGAAGGGCCAGGCGATGACGACAGCCCGTCCCACTACCTCGTCCTCGGAGACCGTGCCGTGATCCGGCTCGTCCAGATGGAAACGCGAATCGGCAGAATTGGAGCGATGGTCGCCCATCACGAAGATCCGGCCGGCCGGAACCTTTACCTCGAATTTGAGTGTGGAGGGCGGATTGTCCGGATGGAGATAGGGCTCGACGAGCGGTACACCGTTGACGGTGACCCTTCCGTCCTTGTCGCAGCACTTCACGGTGTCGCCGCCGACGGCGACAACCCGCTTGATCAGATCCTGTTCGTCGTCCGACGGCAGCAGCCCGATGAAGGTCAGCACCTCCTTCACCTGCTTGACGCCGGCGGGCGGATCCTTCTTCGCGGCGTTCTCCTGCCGGAGCCAGTGCCCCGGGTCGTTGAAGACGACCACGTCGCCGCGGTGCGGTCTGGAGCCGAACCAGGGCGTGAACTTGTCCACCAGCACCCGGTCGCCGATCCGGATGGTCTGCTCCATCGATCCGGACGGGATCACGAAGGCCTGGACGAGAAAGGTCTTGAGGACGAGGGCGATCAGCAGCGCCACGACGACGAGAAGGGGAATCTCCTTCACCGCGGACCGGCGCCGGCGCCGCTTGACCCGCCGGGCCAGCTTGCGGCGCTCCGCCCGGGTCGGCAACGAGCGCGCGACGGTCGGCCTGGTTCCGGTGGGCAGCGGAACGCCCGCGTCCGAGGCGCCGCTCGTCCGGCCCCGGTTACCCATCCGTCCCACCCGGCGCCCGCACCGAGTCGAACGCGGTGGTGTCCGGGACCGCGCCCAGCCGGCCCAGCGGCCAGCCGAGCCAGTCCACCCGCCCGATCACCATGCCGACCGGCACCATGCCGCCGCCGGGCTCTCCCAGATGGTCCCTGGAGTCGCGGGAGTTGCTGCGGTGGTCGCCCATCACCCACAGCCTGCCGTCGGGGACGACGATGTCGAAGGACGCGCCGGAAGGGGCGTCGCCGGGGTAGAGGTACTCCTCGTCCACCGACCGCCCGTTCACCTGGATCCTGCCCCGCCTGTCGCAGCAGACCACCCGGTCGCCCCCCACGCCCACCACCCGCTTCACGAAGTCGGTCTCGGCAGGTTCCGCGAGCCCCAGGGACGCTGCCGCACCGTGCAGCAGCGCGGTGACGGGGTTCTCGGCGGGCGCCTCCCGCACGAAGGAGCCGGTCCCGTCGAAGACCACCACGTCACCGCGGTGCGGTACGGAGCCGAAACGGTACGCCAATTTGTTGACGAGCACCCGGTCCCCCACCCGCAGAGTGGTTTCCATCGAACCGCTGGGGATCAGGAAGGGCTGCAGCACGTAGTTGCTGAGGAGCAGCAGGAATACCGAGCAGACGGCGCCGAGCACCGCTGCCCGCCGCCACGACATCGAGGCCGCGATCCGGTCCGGGATACGCGAAGAGCGCGACCGCTCCCCCGACCCTGCTTCGGGT
>NZ_JBHVWN010000066.1:0-42387 GCF_042882275.1 Streptomyces sp. NPDC058231
GTGCGGCGCCTTGCGAAAGGGCGCCGCACGGCCCGCCCCGCCGCGCCATGATGGGCGCCATGGTCTCCCTGCTGCTCGCACTCGCTGTTCTCGTCACCGGCCTCTACGCGCTCAACTCGGCGCTCGCGCAGTCCGAGGGCGCCGACGACAGCGCCGCCCGGCGGGCGTTCGAGACCCGCTGGAACAACCTCCACCGGATCCGCACCGCGCTCTCGACCGGGGCCTTCGCGCTGCTGGTGGCCGCCGCGGTGTAGGGCTCACGCCAGGTGGAAGACCTCGGCCAGCGGGACCATCGCCTCGTCGGCCGCCTCCGGCTGCTCGAAGAAGTCCGCCATCTCCTGCTGCCAGCGGGTGTTGACCCCGGTCCGGGCCATCGCGGTGCGCGCCGCCTCGAAGTCCTCGGTCTCCAGGTAGCCGACGAGCAGTCCGTCCTCGCGCAGGAAGAGCGAGTAGTTGTGCCAGCCGGCCGCGGAGAGTGCGGCGAGCATCTCCGGCCAGACGGCGGTGTGCCGTCGGCGGTACTCGTCGACGCGGTCCTTGCGTACCTGGAGCAGAAAACAGACGCGCTGCATGGGCCAAGTCCTTTGCCGCGATCACGGAAGGCGGGGCGCCCACCGGGTTGAAAGGTTTCAACCCCGGGGCGCGGGAGTCAAGCCCCGAGGACCCGGCGCGGTACCCGACGGGAATTGCGCGGCCGCGACGTGCAACCCTCGGCCGCCACCGGCCGTCTAAGCGTGTGCAGTACAGCGATTGTGCGTACGCCGTACGGCCGCACGACGACGAGCCCGTGAATCCCTCCCGGACATCGCGAACCACCCCGACTCTCAACGAAGGAGCCCACGTGGCATCCCGAGCCCTCGGAACCACCGTGGTCCTCGCCATCACCGTGGCGACCGCCGTGATCACCCTGCCCGCCGCCCAGGCGACGACGCCCGCGGCCGCCGGGGCGACCCCGACCGCCGCAGCGGCGCCCGCGGCCGCCCCGGCCTCCCGCCGCGACGACTTCAACGGCGACGGGTACCCGGACCTGGCGTTCGCCGCGCCCGGCGCCACCATCGACGGCAAGGCCGGGGCGGGTTACGTGGGTGTGGTGTACGGCTCCGCGAAGGGCCTGCAGACCGCGACCAAGCAGGTCCTGACCCAGGGTTCGGCGGGGATCCCCGACACCCCCGAGGCCGATGACGCGTTCGGCAGCTCGGTGGTCTCCGCCGACCTCGACAAGGACGGGTACAGCGACCTGGTGGTCGGTGCGGGCGGCGAGCGCGCCGGTACGGCCGAACTCGCCGGTTCGCTCACCGTCGTCTGGGGCGGCCCGAAGGGGCTCTCGGGGGGCGCGACCCTGATGAGCGGCGGAGAGCAGTACGACGGGCTCGGCACACACACGGCCGTCGGCGACTTCGACGGCGACGGCTCGGTGGACATAGCCACGGTCAAGCGGAACGACATCGAGGTGCTCTCCGGCCCGTTCGGGCGCGACGGCAGCACGTCCGAGCCCGTCGCCGCGATCCCGGACCTCGACGACCTGCGCTACATGGACGTGGCCGCGGGCGACTTCAACGGTGACGGCCGTGACGACCTCGCCGGCGTCGTCCACGACGGCGACGAGTACGACGCCCGCCGCATCCTCGTACGCAACGGCGGCGCCGACGGGCTCGCCGCGGAGTACGGCATCGTCCTGGGTGCAGGCGGCAGCCGGCTCCAGGGCGGCGAGCACATCACCGCGGGCAATGTGAACGGCGACCGGTACGCAGATCTCGTCGTCGGCCGGTCGATCGACGGCTACGACAGCGACCTCGACACCCCGCTCGCCAAGGGCGGCATGATCACCTACATCCCGGGCGGCGCCACCGGCCCGCAGGGCGCCAAGGCCAAGTCCTTCAACCAGGACAGCTCCGGCGTCCCGGGCGCCGCCGAGGCGGGCGACGCCTTCGGTTCCGACCTGTCGATCGGCGACATGAACGGGGACGGCTACGGCGACGTCGCCGTCGGCACCCCGGGCGAGGACCTCGGCACGACGAGCAACGCCGGCTCCGTCCTGATCCTCCCCGGCACCGCCTCGGGCCCCACCGGCACCGGCACGCTGGGCTTCAACCAGGACACCGCGGGCGTGGCCGGGGTGGCCGAGAAGGACGACAAGTTCGGCGGCGCCGCACGGCTGGCCGACTTCAACTCCGACGGCCGCGCCGAACTGGCCGTCGGAGCCCCGGGCGAGAACACCGGCGAAGGCTCGCTCTGGGTCTTCCCGGCCACCGCCTCCGGTCTGACGGCCACCGGGTCGTTCACCTTCGGCCACGGCACCCTGGGCACGGTCGCCAAGGGTGCGGGGCTGGGATCCACCTTCAACCGCTGAGCCGTTGCCGGAGTCCCGGGGTGGGGCAGGCTCCACCCCCGGGACCCCGGCAGCACCGATGGTCCCGGCGGAACACGTCTTCTACGGTGATGCGATGCACCCACAGAACGTGTGGCAGGCCCTGTCCGGACCCCGCTACCTGCTGTCGTCGTGGCCCTGGCGTTCGGCCGGATACCTGCTGAGCGGGGCGGCGGCAGGCGTCGTCGTGCTGGTACCGGTCACGCTCGCCGTGGTGCTCGGCAGCGCGCTGTCCCTCGTGGCGGTCGGGCTGCCGCTGCTCGCCCTGACGGCTCTGACCGGGCTCCCGGTGGGAGCCATGGAACGGGCCAGGCTCCGGCTGATGGGCCGGGCGGCGCTGCCCGGCCCGCACCGTCGTCCGGCCGAGCCCGGACTGTGGAGCTGGCTGACGTTCCGTTACCGGGAACCGGCCACCTGGCGGGAGTTCGCGTACGCGCTGCTGCTGGCCACCGTGTTGTGGCCGCTCGACGCCCTGGCGCTGGCCGCGTGCGTCGCCGTCCCGCTGTCGCTGATGTCCACCCCCGCGGTGATGCACGTGTACGGGAACGGCGAAGAGGCCCGGGTGGTCAAGGAGTGGACGGTCACCGGCCGGCCCGAGGCCGTCGCCGTCGCCGCCGTCGGCCTCGTACTCCTCGCGCTCGGCGGCTACTTCCTCGGTCCGCTGGCCGGAGCGAGAGCGGCGCTGACCCGCCTCCTGATCCTCGACAGGGACGACGGACCAGGGGACAGGGTCACCGAACTCACGCGCTCCAGGATGCGGCTGGTCGACGCCTTCGAGGCGGAACGCCGCCGTATCGAGCGCGATCTCCACGACGGGGCCCAGCAGCGCATCGTCGCCCTCACCATGACGCTGGGACTCGCCCGCCTCGACGCCCCGCCCGGCCCGCTCGCCGACCAGCTGACCAAGGCCCACCAGGAGGCCGGCCAAGCCCTGGCGGAGCTGCGCGAACTCATCCACGGCATCCACCCCAAGGTCCTTGCCGACTACGGCCTGGAGGCAGCCGTCTGCGACGCGGCCGACCGCTCCGCGACCCCTGTCGACCTGGACCTGGCCCTGCCCGGGCGCTTCCCGGAGGCCGTCGAGGCGGCCGCGTACTTCGTGGTCCGCGAGGCGCTGGCCAACATCGCCAAGCACAGCGGCGCCAGCCGCGCCGAGGTGTCCGGTGGTCACGCTGCGGGCCGGCTGTTCCTGGAGATCCGGGACGACGGGCGCGGCGGTGCGCGAACCGGCGGTGGTACCGGTCTGACCGGACTCGCCGACCGGGTGTCCGTACTGGATGGCAGACTTGCGCTGTCCAGCCCGACCGGTGGGCCGACCCTGCTGCGTGTGGAGATCCCTTGCGAGTGGACCGATCGCTCCGCGTAGTGCTGGCCGAGGACAGCGTGCTGCTCCGCGAAGGTCTCATCGGGCTGCTCACCCGCTGCGGTCACCAGGTGCTCGCCGCCGTCGGTGACGCCGAGTCGCTCCTCGACGCGGTCGCCGAACACGCCCCGGACATCGTGGTCACCGACGTAAGGATGCCGCCCGGTCTCCAGGACGAGGGGCTGCGGGCGGCCGTGGAGCTACGCGGGAAGCAGCCCGCTCTGCCGGTGCTGGTGCTCAGCCAGTACGTGCAGCGTACGTACGCAGCCGATCTTCTCGACTCCGGGGACGGCTCCGGTGTCGGCTATCTGCTCAAGGACCGGGTCGGCCAGGTCGAGGAATTCATCGACGCCCTGCGGGAGGTCGCGGACGGGGGCACCGTCGTGGACCCGGAGGTCGTACGCCAGCTCCTGCGCCGCCGCCGCGACCCGCTGGAGCGGCTCACCGCCCGCGAGAGGGAGGTGCTCGCCCTGGTCGCCCAGGGCAGGTCGAACGGGGCGATCGCACGCACCCTGGTGGTCTCCGAGGCCGCGGTGGGCAAGCACATCGGCAACATCCTCGCCAAGCTGGACCTTCCGCCGGCCGACGAGACGCACCGGAGGGTACTGGCGGTGCTCGCCTTCCTGCGCGCGTAGCCCTCCCGCCCGCCCGGCTCCTCCGGTCGCGCTTCCGCCGCCGACGTCACCGCGGGCCCCACCGTCCGGCCCTCGGCAGCCGGAACCCGGCCTGCGCGGGCATCGCGCCCCGCTGCCCGGTGCAGCCGCCCTTGCGCGGGCGCGACGGGCGGGTACCCGTACGTACACTTGTAGGGGCAAAATCACTCATTCCGGGTGCCCTGTCCTACGCGGGTCCGCGGAGGGATGTGAGCGATGGCTGAGCGGCTCGTCATGGATGAGATCGGCGCGGCACGGCTTCGAATGATCATCGAAGCGGGTGTCGAACTGCATGGCGCCGATCTGCTGGGCTTCGCGCTGGAACACGCGGTGACCGAGGCCGGCGGGCTGGGCGGGATGGTCCACCTGCGGGGCCCGGGCGGCCGGGGGCTGCTGCTGATGGCGACCAGCGGGATCGTCCGCACCGTGGCCGAGGACTGGGAGGAGATCGAGGAGCGCGGCGGGACGGCGCCGGCCCGCGCGGTGGCCGACGGCGTCCCGGTGTGGACGCCCGCCGGGGACGGCGAGGACCGCGACGAGGAGGCGGGCGCGTCGCGCGGGCGCCGCAGGGAGGCCCCCGGGGCCGAGCACGGCACCGCGAACGGCGCGGAAGGCAGCACTGCGCGCGCCGCGGAGGATGACGGCACGGGATCCGCCGCCGGCCTCGGCCGCCACCCGCGCTCGGCCGCGCCCTGGTCGCCGAACTCCGCCCTGCCCAGGGGCAGCGGGCTGCTGGCCGTCCCGCTGCTCACCCCGGACGGAGCGGTGGGGGCACTCTCCGTTCTGACCGTCGGCGAGGGACAGCCGACGCCACGGCAGCAGTCGGCTGTCGAGATGCTTGCGGCGTGGGCCGCCCTGCGATTGCGGGATCGCTCGGTCGGCCGGGACGGGGCCGACACCGGGCGGCTGGGGAAGGAGCCGCCCGTCACCCGGCTCCGGCAGGCGCTGGAAGCCATCAAGGTGGGGTCCTGGGAATGGGACCTGGCCACCGGCGACCAGCTGTGGGACGAGCCGACCCTCGCCATCCTCGGTATGGAGGGGCAGTCACCGAATCAGTCCTTCGAGACGTGGACGGGGCTGGTCCACCCCGACGACCTGCCGTGGCTGCTGGTCGAGTTCGAGCAGGCGGTCCGTAACCGCGGGGTCTCCGCGGTGGAGTACCGGATCCGCCGCCCGGACGGGACCACCGGCTGGGTCAGCTCGCGCGGCCGGGTCCTGGCGGGGGAGAACGGCGGCTCCGCCCGCATGGTCGGCACGGTGTGGGACACCACCGAGAGCCGGATCGCCCGGGACTCGGTCAGCCGCGCGCTGCTCCACATGAGTGACGCGTTCTTCGCGGTCGACAGAGAGTGGCGGATCACCTTCGTCAACGTGGAGGCGGAGCGGCTGCTGGGGGTCTCGCACGAACTGCTCGGGCGGAATCTGTGGGACGCCCTCACCGAGATCGGCATCGACGCCGCGGAGCTCGGCCTGGAGTCGTGCTACCGGCGGGCGGTCGACAACGGCGCACCGCTCGGCTTCGAGGTGCGGTGGCCGACCAACCGGCGCAGGTACAACATGCGGGTGGTCCCGGTACCGGACGGGCTGACGGTGTACGCCGCGGACGTCACCGACATCCGTTCGCGGGAGGCCGAGACCGCCGCCGCGGAACGTGTCAGGGCCGACCGCAACGCCCGCATCACCGAGCTGGCCGGCGCCCTCGCCGAGGCGCTGACGATGCAGGACGTACTGAACGCCGCCGCGACACGGGTCATGGCGCCGTTCGGCGCCACCGGCCTCGTCGTGCATCTCATCGAAGGGGACTCGGTGCGGATCGCCGGTTCGGTCGGATACCCGACGTCCTTCTTCGACGACATCGACGGAGTGCCCGTCGGTGAGGTGTCCCCGGTCGACGAGGTGCACCGCACCAGGATGCCGGCCTTCATCGACTCGGTGGACGAATACATCGAGCGGTACCCCACGATGGCCGGCCGGCCGGCCGAGTCCATGAAGGCCTCCTGGGCGTTCCTGCCGCTGATCGTCTCCGGCCGTTCCATCGGCTGCTGCGCGGTCTCCTTCAGCGAACCGCGGCACCTCGGTGGGGAGGAGCGGACCCTGCTCATCACGCTCAGTGGCCTGATGGCGCAGGCCATCGAGCGCGCCCGGCTGTTCGACGCCGAGCACATGAGGGCCAAGGCGCTCCAGCGCGGACTGCTGCCGACCGCCCTGCCGGAGATGTGCGCGGTCACCACAGCCGCCCGCTACATCGCCGCGAACGAGGGCATCGAGGTCGGCGGCGACTGGTACGACGTGATCCCGCTGTCCGGCGCCCGGGTGGCACTGGTCATCGGCGACGTGATGGGGCACGGACTCTCCGAGGCGGCCACCATGGGCCGGCTGCGTACCGCCGTGCACACGCTCGCCGACCTCGAGTTCTCGCCCGCCGAACTCCTCACCCGCCTCAACGACCTGGTGAGCGACCTCGGCGACGACTTCTTCGCCACCTGTCTGTACGCCGTGTACGACCCCGCCACCTGTACGTGCACGTTCGGCTCCGCCGGGCATCCCCCGCCGGCCGTCGTGCGCCCGGACGGCACCGCCGAATTCCTCACCCACGTGCCGGATCCTCCGCTGGGGGCCGCCCGCCCGCCCTTCGAGACCACTCAGGTCGTCCTGGACCGGGACAGCCTGCTGGTGCTCTACACGGACGGGCTGATCGAATCCGCCACCAGGGACATCGACCAGGGCATGCACCACCTGACGAAGGCGCTGGTCGGCGCGGCGGCTCTGCTGGACCGGGGTGAGGGCCAGGACCGGGGCGAGGAGGCGTCGCTCTCGCTGGAGCGGCTCTGCGACGACGTCGTGGCGGAGCTGCTGCCGGGCACGCAGCTCATGGACGACGCCGCGCTGCTTGTCGCCCGCACCCATGCGATTCCGGCCGACTCCATCGCCACCTGGACACTCTCCGACGGTCCGATCGCCGCCAGCGAGGCCCGTAACCATGTCCGGAACCAGCTGGCGGGCTGGCAACTCGACGATCTCGCCATGACCGCCGAACTGCTGGTCAGTGAACTGGTCGGAAACGCCGTCCGGTACGGCAGAAGCCCCATCGCGCTCCGGCTGCTGCGCGCCGAGGGGCTGATCTGCGAGGTCTCCGACGGCAGCCTGTCCACGCCGCGCATCCGCAACGCCGCGGAGACCGACGAGGGCGGCCGCGGACTGCAACTGGTCGCGACCCTCGCACAGCGCTGGGGAGCCCGGTACACCGCCACCGGCAAGTGCATCTGGACCGAACAGCAGGTGCCCTGAGCGGGCCCTCCGCCGCTCAGTGCACCTGCACCGCCGTGTCCGGCGTCAGGGAGCCGTCAGGGTCCCCACCGCCCGGTGTCGCCGTCGCCGCGCCGGGCGGAGGCTGGATGCGGGGGAGGTCACTTCGAGCCTGTGAGGTGGAGTCATGAGGTTCCCGCTTCCCGACGCGGCCGCGGTCACCGCCGGGGTCGTGGCCCCGTTCCTGGTGGCGCTGGCGCTGGTGCCCCTGCGTACGGACGTCACGCACACCAACCTCGCGCTGGTGCTCGTGGTCGTGGTCGTCGCGGTCTCGGCGCTCGGCAACCGTCTCGCCGGCGCCGTCGCCGCCCTGTCGGCCGCCGCCTGGTTCGACTTCTTCGGCACCGCGCCGTACCAGAGCTTCCAGGTCCAGGGCCGGGCCGACCTCGAGACCGCCGTGCTGCTTCTCGCCGTCGGCCTGGCGGTTTCCCAACTGGCCGCACGGGCCAGGACCCTCAAGAAGGTCGCCGTCACGGACGCCTCGCACCTGGAGCGCCTCCACGGCACGACCCGGCTGGCCCGGTTCAGCACCTCCTCCGACGCCGTCGTCCAGCGGGTGCGGCAGGAGCTCATGGACGTGCTGGAGCTGCGCCGGTGCCGCTTCGAGTACGGGGTGCTGGTCGGCCGCCCGCCGCGGCTCGCCCCCGACGGGACGGTGCAGGTGGCGGGCTGGATCTGGGACGTGGACAAGCAGGGCTGGCCGGACGGCGAGGTGGAACTGCGGGCCACCGCCAACGGCCGCTACCAGGGACGGTTCATGATGACGCCCGAGCCGGGCGCCGCACCGCCGCCGCTGGAGGCCCGGCTGGTCGCCACCGATCTGGCGGCCCAGGCGGCAGCCGCACTCGCCCCTTCCGTCCCCGCACGGGCCTGAGGTGACGCGCGGTCAGCCCGTCGCACACCCGGATCCACAGGTGAGGATCTACAGGATCCTCACCTGTGGCAGGAGTCGTAGGGGAGAAGCGGGGGTTCGCTCATCGCGGCGGGTCGGCCGCCATCCGGCAGGCACCGTTCGCGGCGCCGCCCGCCACGCCCGCCCCGGTCAGGGCACTCACACAGCCCTGCAGGTCGCCGTGGACGCCCTGGGTGCACGCCGCTCCGACGGCGTCCGAGACGTCGATGCCCGACCGCTGGACCATGTTCGTGCAGGCCGGGATGTCCGCGTGGGCGGCGGGGGCGGCGTAGGCAACGCCGCCGAGTGCGAGGGTCAGACCGGTGAGGATTCCGGCTGTACGGGCCGACGTGCGCATGGGAGCCACCTGCTCTCAGGGGTTGGTCGGGGGCTCGCGGACTCAAGGCGCCGAGCAGTGGAAGCGGCCGGTGGACAACTGTGATCCCGGGTCCCCGCATCCGTCGGCTCCGCAGGACCGCCCCTTCTCCGTCCGACGCTAGAACAGTCCGCCGCCGCGCGCACTCCGGCCCGACGGCGGCACGGCAGACACGGCCGGAGCGCCCCGCATCAACCCGGTGGCAGCCGCGCGGCACCGGACCGCCCCCACCGTGACCTGGGGCCGGTCCGGCGCTTATGCGTTCGCTACGCCGCCCTCGCTACCGTGCGGTGACCTGAAAAAAGGCCCTCCCGAGGGAGGGCCCATGGTTGCGCGGCAATGCGCCCCCGGCAGGACTCGAACCTGCGGCCAAGCGCTTAGAAGGCGCCTGCTCTATCCACTGAGCTACGGGGGCCGGATGGTGGCCTCGGCGGCCTGGAGCCCCTGGGACCGGGCGGGTCCGTGACCCTGCCGGGACAAGGATAGGGCTCCGATCGCCTCGACCCGGTTGCTTCACCTGCGTGGCACGATGTGTAGGTTCGGTGAAGCGAACCGATAATCGCAGGTAGGTGCGGACTGCGCATCGCTTTTGACGTCCCACGCCCCGGGTGTTGTGCACTCGTTATGCCTGAGTCCCACTCGCCCCCTCTGTCCCGACGGCCTAACCGGCGCGCAGAGGGGGCTATACGCTTCAAAAAGGCTCCAAAATTGGGCATTCTTCGCATGTGGTGACCATGGACGTACGGCCTCAGCTCATCGACGCACTTTCCGCCCTGCGCGACCGTGTCGCTGCCGTGCGTCTCCCACTGCCGCTCCCCGGGGCGACGCGCGCCCGGCAGACCAGGGTCGAGCTGCTCGCCCAGCTCGACGACTACCTGCTTCCCCGGCTCAAGGATCCCGAATCACCGCTGCTCGCGGTCATCGGCGGATCCACCGGCGCCGGGAAGTCGACACTCGTCAATTCGCTCGTCGGACGGCGGGTCAGCGAGGCCGGAGTGCTGCGGCCGACCACCCGGACGCCCGTCCTTGTCTGCCATCCGGATGATCATCACTGGTTTGCCGGTTCCCGGGTACTGCCGCAGCTGACCCGGGTCTGGCTGCCGCCGGGGGAGTCCGCGGATCCCGGCCTCCGCGACGAGCTCGACGGACTCGACGAGCACGCGGGGGAGGACACGACCGCGCTGCGGATCGAGACCGCTGCGAGCCTGCCGCGCGGGCTCGCGCTGCTCGACGCCCCCGACATCGACTCCCTCGTCGTACGCAACCGGGTGCTGGCCGCTCAACTCATCTCCGCCGCCGACGTCTGGGTCATGGTGACCACCGCCTCCCGGTACGCCGACGCGGTGCCGTGGCATCTGCTGCGTACGGCCAAGGAGTACGACGCCTCCCTCGTCACCGTCCTCGACCGGGTACCGCACCAGGTGATCTCCGAGGTGTCGCGGCAGTACGGGGCGCTGCTGACCAAGGCAGGCCTCGGGGAGGTGCCCCGCTTCACCATTCCGGAGCTGCCCGAATCGGCGGGCGGCGGCAGTGGACTGCTGCCCACCACCGCGGTCGCGCCGTTGCGGGCCTGGCTCAGCCACCGCGCGCAGGATCCGGCCGCCCGTCAGCAGGCGGTGGGGCGTACGGCGGCCGGGGTCATCGACTCGCTGGACGTACGGATGCCGGAGCTGGCCGGGGCCGTCGCCGCCCAGTACGCGGCAGCGGTGCGCCTCACCGGCGTGGTCGAGGACGCCTACCGGAGGGAGGGCGCCCGGGTCCGGCGGCGGCTGCAGAAGGGCGGCGTGCTCTCCGGGGACGCCCGCACGCTGTGGCGCGGATACCCGCTCTACAGCTCGTCCGAGGAACTGCTCGACGCACTGGTGGAGAGCCTCGCCGTGTTGCTGCAGTGCGCCGTGGCCGCGGCCGACGAACAGATCCGCACGACGTGGCGGCGCGAGCCCGCAGCCGCCGTGTTCGGGTTCGAGAACACCGGCCGGGAAGCCGGCGGGTGGGGTCCCGCCGAGGACATCCGGGGCCGGATCGCCATGGCCGTACGGCGGTGGCGGCGGGTCCTGGAGGAGCTGGCCGAGGAGGAGGTGCGCCGGCTGGAACGAAACGCCGCACCCGACGCCGAGACGGTGGCCGCGCTGCTGGCCGCCGCGCTGCTCGGCGGCCGCCGCGCCCGCAGCGCCGGGGAGCAGCTCGCCGAACGCATCAGTGCCCAGGGCGCGCTGCGGCTGTGCGACAGCGGCGGGGCGCTGCTGACCACCTGTCTCGACCGGGTGCTGGGCAGTGAACGTGACCGGCGGCTGGCGCCGCTCGACGCACTGGACGTGGCCCCGGAGTCGCAGGCCGAACTGATCGCCGCGCTGTCCGTACTGCAGAAGGAGAGGTGGCAGCGTTGACTGCCGTCACTGACCAGGATCACGGCCAGGACCAGGACCAGGACAGGAACCGGACCGAAGGGCCCCACGGCCGGATGCCCCTCGACGGTCCCCGGAGCATCCCCGGGCCCGCCGGCCGCTGGGACGACGGGCTCATCGCCCGGCGGGCCGTGGCCGCCCCCGAGGAACCCGGTCCCGAGACCGCCCCCGACGACGACGTACGTCGGCGGGTCGAGGCATACGTCCCCTCCGACACCCCGCTCCGGCCACGGCTCGACGCGCTGCGCGAACTCGTCGGGCTGTCCAGGGCCCGGCTCGACCGGACCACGCTCGCCGAGGCGGGGCGCGTGCTCGACGAAGCCGCCACCCGGCAGCGGCTCTCCTCGCGGCACACCGTCGTCGCGATCGCCGGGGCGTCCGGCAGCGGCAAGTCGACCCTCTTCAACGCCTTGGCGGGCGCGCAGATCTCCGACGCCGGGCTGCGCCGGCCGACCACCGCGGCGCCCCTCGCCTGCTCCTGGACCGACGGCGCCGCCGGACTGCTGGACCGGCTCGCCATTCCCGGCCGGCTCAGGCGCAGGCCGCAGCAGGCCGGTACGGAGGCGGACGAGGCGCTCCAGGGCCTCGTACTCGTCGACCTGCCCGACCACGACTCGGCGGCCACCGGGCACCGCGAGCAGGTGGACCGGGTGCTGGCGCTGGTCGACGCGGTGATCTGGGTCGTCGATCCGGAGAAGTACGCGGACGCGGCCCTGCACGAGCGCTACCTGCGGCCGCTGGCCGGCCACGCGGAGGTGACGTTCGTGGTCCTCAACCAGGTGGACCGGCTGCCCGGCGACGCCGCCGACCAGGTCCTCGACGATCTGCGAAGGCTCCTCGACGACGACGGCATGGCACTCGGTGAACACGGCGAACCGGGCGCCACCGTCCTGTCCCTGTCCGCCCTCACCGGCGAGGGCGTCGGCGAACTGCGCGAACTGCTGGGCCGGTTCGTCCAGGAACGCACGGCGGCCGCGCGCCGGCTCTCCGCAGACGTGGACGTCGCGGCGGCGAAACTGCGACACGTCTACGTCGCCGAGGGGCGGCCGGGACTCGGCGAGCAGGCCCGCGAGGAGTTCGCCGAACGGCTGGGCGAGGCGGTCGGGGCGGCAGCCGCCGGCCAGGCCGCGGAACGCGAGTGGCGCAGGAACGCCGGGCGGGCCTGCGGCACGCCGTGGCTGCGGCTGTGGCGCTGGTACGAGTCCACCCGGCGCCCCGGAAGCCTGGACCGGGCGGCAGCGCTGCCCGCACCGCCGGAGGAGCAGCTCACCGCGCGGCAGTGTGTCGAGCAGGCGGTACGGACGGTGGCCGATGCCGCCGCGGACGGGCTGCCCGGCCCCTGGGCGCAAGCGGTCCGTGAGGCCGCGGTGCACGGGGCGGACGGACTGCCGGAAGCCCTGGACGAGCTCGCGGAGCGGGCCGCGGGCGGGGGGAGGGTCGGAGCAGCGGCCGGGGACACGGGAGCCGAACCGGTGGCGGCGGCCGACGGCGCCGACGGCGGGGCTCCCATGGCCACCGGCGTGGCCGGTGGACCGGCCGCGGCGCAGGGCGGACGGACGGGCGGAAAGCCGCCGCGGCCCGCATGGTGGCCCGCCGCCGTGCTGGCACAGGCATCGATGACCCTGCTGCAGATCTTCGGCGGTCTCTGGCTGTTGGGCCAGATCGTCGGCGTGCTCGAGCCGGGCCTGCTCACACCCGCACTGGTGATGCTGACCGGGGTCATCGGTGGCCCGCTGGTCGAATGGTCGTGTGCGGCCGCCGCCCGGGGCCCCGCGCGGCGGTACGGGCAGGAGGCCGAGCGGCGCCTGCGCGAGGCGGCGGCGGCCTGCGGCCGGGCGAGGGTGCTCGATCCGGTGGCGGCCGAACTGGTGCGGTACCGGGAAGTGCGCGAGCGGTACGTGGCGGTGACGGAGTTTTCCACAACTGTCCGGTAGTCCACAGCTCTCAGCAGGATTTCCGCCTCCCCTTCAGCATGGGATCAGTGACCGCGTGGCAGCGGGCACCGAGCCGAAGGGGAGGCGGAAGTATGAACGAGACCGTGGTGACACTGGTGGGCAATGCGGCGACCGGGGTGGAATTCCGGGAGACGGCGACCGGCGGAATGGCGCGATTCAGGTTCGCCGTCACAGCGCGCCGCTGGGACCGGGAGCAGCAGTTGTGGACGGACGGGCACACCAGCTTCTACACCGTGTGGGCGTGGCGCACGCTGGCGGCCAATCTCGCGGGATCCGTCGCCGTCGGCGAACCACTCGTGGTGCACGGCCGGTTGAAGGTGCGCGAGGAGCAACGGGACGGACAGCACCGCACGTTCGTGGACATCGAGGCGGTGGCGGTCGGGCACGACCTGACGCGGGGAACGGCGGCCTTCCGGCGGGTGCTGAAGGGGGAGCCGATGCTCACGGCCCGCGTGAGCAGGAGGAACGCTCCGGAGGCGGAAAAGCCGCCGCCCGCCGGGCGGGGCAGGCGTCGGGAGGCAGGGAAGGTGACTGCCGCAGCGGATGCGACGGGGTGTCAGGAGCAGCTTCCGGAAATGGCATCGGCGCCGTGACCGGAAATGAGCGAACGGGCCGGACGCGGCGCGGAGGCCGATGACCCACCGGCGATAACGATTATGAGTCGGAATGGTTGTACGAGGGTATGACGGGGGATTGTGCTTCGCCGTTTCCTTAGGATTCCCCAGTACTCACAGGGCACTTGAGTCGACTGGCGGGACAAGCCCCACACGCGCATCAGGCGCGAGGATCCCGCCCGGAGGGGACATCTGTGTTTTCTGCTTCTTCAGCGATTGCTTCATCGTCCACTGCGGGGACCGTTCGCCCGCGTAGCCGGGGCTTTGCCCGGCTGGCCGCATCGGTGGCGGCATCCGGACTGGTCATAGCGGGCGCCCTCGTCGGCACCGGCACGGCGGTTGCCGACGAGGCGCCCCAGCACCAGGGCGGCGCGTCCGCCGTTCTGGACGGGTTGAAGACCTACGACGGCGCCGTGCTCACCACGGACGGCAAGAAGCAGAATCTGGCCGCCGGGCTCTTCGAGATGACCGTCGAAGGCGGCGGCAAGCTCAAGACGTACTGCATCGACATCCACAACCCCACCCAGGACCAGGCGAAGTACCTGGAGACCCCCTGGAACCAGACCTCGCTCGGCACGAACAAGGACGCGGGCAAGATCCGCTGGATCCTGGAGCACTCCTACCCGCAGGTCGACGACCTCGCGGCGCTCGCCGACCAGGCCGGCACCGGCCCGCTCACCGAGCGGACCGCGGCGGCAGGCACCCAGGTCGCCATCTGGCGCTACTCGGACAACGCCGATGTCAAGGCCAACGACCCGCAGGCCGAGAAGCTCGCCGACTGGCTGAAGGACAACGCCCAGGACGTCGCCGAGCCCAAGGCCTCCCTCGCCCTGGACCCGGCCGCGGTCTCCGGCCGGTCCGGTGAGCGGCTCGGACCGGTCACCGTCCGTACCAACGCCGGCCAGGTCTCCGTGGCCCCGCCCGCCGACTCCGCCAGTGGCGTCAAGGTCACCGACAAGAGCGGCAAGCCCGTCACCACCGCCGCCGACGGCAGCGAGCTCTACTTCGACATTCCGGCGGGCGCCGCCGACGGCAGCGCCGCGCTGACCGTCCAGGCCACCACCTCCGTGCCGGTCGGCCGGGCCTTCGCCGGAGTGACCAAGAGCCAGACGCAGATCCTGGCCGGCTCCAGCGAGACCACGGTCTCCGCGGCCGCCACCGCCACCTGGGCCAAGAAGGGCGCCATCCCCGCGATCACCGCGAAGAAGGACTGCGCCAAGGGCGGCGTCGACGTCACCGCCGGCAACGAGGGCGACGAGGCGTTCACCTTCGAGCTGGCCGGCGTGAAGCACACCGTCGAGGCCGGCGCCACCGAGACGGTCACCGTCCCGGTCGGCGAGGACCAGGCGTACAACTTCACGATCACCGGTCCCGGCGGGTTCACCAAGACGTTCAAGGGCGTCCTGGACTGCAAGACCAGTGGCACCACCACCGGCGGAACCGACACCCAGACCGTCGACCAGCCCGCACCGGCCACGGCCGGCGGCAGCTCGGCCGGGACCGGTGGCGACCTCGCCGAGACCGGCAGCTCCAGTGCCACCCCGGTCATCGCCGGTGTCGCCATCGCCCTGGTCGTCATCGGCGGCGGCGCGGTCTTCTTCCTCCGCAAGCGCAAGACGCAGTCCTCGGGCCCGTCCGCCGGCTGACGGACGCGCCTGAGCGGCATGTGACACGTCCGGATCAGACCGTCACGACGCCCTGACGGCAGCCCCGGTACGCATCCGCGTACCGGGGCTGCCGCATGTCCGGGCGGCCTCGGTGCCTTCAGCCGGATGATTACGCCGTCGGCCCTGTCCGGTGCGGCGGAACGGGTTGTGGAGGCGCTGCCCGCGCGGGTTGGATGAGCACGTGCAGAAGAGCGACGACCATACGAGAACCGGTAGCAGGCTGACGACGTTCGGCTGCCTCGCGGGGCTGGCCGTCGCCCTCGTCATTCCTGTGACGCTGTTCGTCACGGTCATGTTCTTCGGACTGCCGACCCCCTGAGCGCTGTCCCGTCTCGCGCCGGATCCCCGTACGGGCCCTGGTGGGTCCCGGGCGTTGATCTGGCCGGCGGAGTCGGTGCCGATCCCTTTCTGCGAGTGATCGGCGAGTCTGTGAGTGATCGGCGAGTGCGGGCTGTGCGAGGACACCTTCGTGGAGCTGGGCGAAGAGTTCGTGCGGGAACCTTCGGAAACGCTCCGCGGGCCTTCCTCTGCCGTCATGCCTCGTCGCTCCCATTGCCCTGGGCGACCATCGGGACTCCGTTGGTCGGGATGGTCGAGTACAGGGGCGTCATCCGGCTTCTGCCGGCACATCGGGCGTCACGGAGCGTAGCCACTGTCGCCGAGAATGGAACCAACCGGATGTCTCGCCCCCGAGAACATGCTGTTCGCATCCCGTACGACACGCAAGCGGAGGAATCTGACCTCCGGGCTGGCGGAAATGGATCCGTGTCACCTCGTGCTGCCGTCGGTCCGTCGCGCCGAACCGGCCCGTCCGGGGCAACGCCTCGGTGTCCGTGGAGCGATATCTTCGCCTTACCGACACCCCGGATCGGCGCGGTGCGTCGTGCTGAAACGGCGCTGATAGGCCGCTGGGCTGATCGACATTTCTCTCGCGAAAACTCTCCGCATGCTCTCGTAACTCGGGAATCCGACAAGGGATGCCGCCCGCGTTGCGGTGTGCCCTTGGTCGAGCAGAGCTTTTGCCATGTCGAACCGGATCATCTCCACGTACCGGGCCGGCGTGGTGGACAGTTCGTCGTGAAAGAGCCGCGTGAGATGCCGAGAACTCAAGTTCATGTACTTGGCGAGCTCGCCGGGTGAGTGATTTCCAGCGGGATCAGCCGTCACCAAGTCGGTGATCCTACGGATGACCGGAGACCGGGGTGGCGGTCCTTGCAGTGGGGCGGAGAACTGTGACTGGCCGCCTGAACGCTGCACATAGACCACCAGGGCGCGGGCGACATCGCGGGTCAGATCAGGGCCGTGATCCTCCTCGACGAGTGCCAGTGCCAGGTCGATGCCGGCGGTCACGCCCGCCGAGGTGTACGTGGTGCCGTCGCGAACGTATATCGCATCAGGTTCGATCCGGCTGGTCCGGCACCGGGCGGCGAGCTCGTGCGCGACCTTCCAGTGCGTGGTCGCATGCTTGCCTTCCAGGAGACCGGCGGCGCCGAGGACGAATGCTCCGGTGCAGATGGACGCGACCCGGTCGGCCCGGAGCGCCAGGGTCCGCGTGGCCTCGACCAGATCGCGGGGGACAGGACTCCGCGGATAGAGGTCTGCGCCGGCCACCAGGAAGGTGTCGGGAGCGGACTGCGAGGCGGCGGCGTCGACGGCGACCCGGATCCCGATGGACGAGGTGACGTCGGCGCCGGTCGGTGACGCCAGCACGATCTGGTAGTCCGCACCGCATCGGTTCGCTTCCGCGAACACCTCCGCGGGGCCGGCGACGTCCAGCAGCGTGACCCCGTCATGGACGAGGATCACGACCCGATGCGTGGCGGTGTCCATGCCCCCGCTCCCCGCCCGTCCGGATTCAGGTGACTCATGGCGGGACCGAGGTGGCGCCGACGGCCCGGTGGTCGGCAATGTGGAAGACGGACTCACCGTCCATTCGTAGCACGCCGACGACGGAAAGCGCAGAGGTCATGACTGAGACCATCGCAGGGGTGGAGATTCCCGAAACAGAGGCGGTCGTCGAATCCACCCGCCTCATTCAGAAGATGACCAGCCCCCTCATCTACCATCATTCCCGGCGCGTTTTCGTCTTCGGCGTCATTCATGCCCGCAGGCTCGGTCTGCAGCCCGACCCGGAGCTGCTCTACCTGTCCGCCATGTTTCATGACACCGGCCTCTTGACGCCCTTTTCCGATGTGGAGCAGCGCTTCGAGGTCGATGGAGCTGACCATGCACGCAAGTTCATGCTCGACCGCGGTTTCCCGACCACCGCCGCGGACGTGGTCTGGACGGCTGTCGCGCTGCACACGACGCCGGGAGTCCCTGGCCGGATGGGCCCGGAGATCGCCATCACGAATTTCGGCGTCCTGACCGACGTGATCGGCTTGGGTCTGGACGAGCTGGATCGCGCCCAGGTGGAAGAGATCATCGCCGTCCATCCGCGGGGCGACTTCAAGAACGAGTTCCTGCAGGCCTTCGTGGACGGACTCAAGTACCGCCCGGAGACCACGAACGGAACCGTGAACGCGGACGTGCTGGAGCACTTTGTTCCCGGCTTCCGTCGCACGACCACGGTCGAGCGCATCGTCGGTGCGCCCTGGCCGAGCTGATCGGAGAGCCATGAGGAACGGGGAGAGCTCCCCGTCGGGCGCCGAGCGGCGGCGTCGCCGTGCCGCCCGGGGCGGCTGCGGCCTCGCGTTCTTCCAGCTCAGCGGTGGTCCGATCGGTCCGGCCAGGCCGGATCGCCTGCCACTCGCGCGCGATGCGCAGGGATCCGCCCCTGTGTGTGGCCGGGCCGTCCGTGGGCCGTCAAAGAGGGTCAACACCGACCGTCAGTGATCGTCCCTGGGCCGTCCCTGGGACGTCCCTGGGCCGTGCGAGGGTGCTCGGCAGTGATCGGTGGCGACAACCAGTGACAGGTCGGCTACGCGCGCGAATGAAGAAAGGGCAGGTCACAGGGGACTGATGAGACGGGTTTCCATCCGGGGGTGGACGTCAGGCAAGATGGGGTGTATCTGCCCACACATCGATTGCCGGACGGTTTCTCTTGGCTGAGTACATCTACACGATGCGCAAGACGCGCAAGGCGCACGGCGACAAGGTGATCCTTGACGACGTCACGCTGAGCTTCCTGCCCGGCGCCAAGATCGGTGTGGTGGGCCCCAACGGTGCCGGTAAGTCCACGGTGCTGAAGATCATGGCCGGTCTGGAGCAGCCGTCCAACGGTGACGCGTTCCTGTCGCCCGGGTTCAGCGTCGGCATCCTCATGCAGGAGCCGCTGCTCGACGAGTCGAAGACCGTGCTGGAGAACGTCCAGGACGGCGCCGCCGAGATCATGGGCAAGCTCAAGCGCTTCAACGAGGTCGCCGAGCTCATGGCGACCGACTACTCGGACGCGCTGATGGACGAGATGGGCAAGCTCCAGGAGGACCTGGACCACGCCAACGCCTGGGACCTGGACGCCCAGTTGGAGCAGGCCATGGACGCGCTGGGCTGCCCGCCCGGCGACTGGCCGGTCGTCAACCTCTCCGGTGGCGAGAAGCGCCGTGTCGCGCTCTGCAAGCTGCTGATCGAGGCCCCGGACCTGCTCCTCCTCGACGAGCCCACCAACCACCTCGACGCCGAGTCGGTGAACTGGCTGGAGCAGCACCTCTCGAAGTACGCGGGCGCCGTCGTCGCCGTCACGCACGACCGGTACTTCCTCAACAACGTCGCCGAGTGGATCCTCGAGCTGGACCGCGGCCGCGCGATCCCGTACGAGGGCAACTACTCCACGTACCTCGACAAGAAGGCCTCCCGCCTCAAGGTCGAGGGCCGCAAGGACGAGAAGCGCGCCAAGCGGCTCAAGGAAGAGCTGGAGTGGGTCCGCTCCAACGCCAAGGGCCGGCAGACCAAGTCCAAGGCGCGTCTCGCCCGGTACGAGGAGATGGCGGCCGAGGCGGACAAGATGCGGAAGCTGGACTTCGAGGAGATCCAGATCCCGCCGGGCCCGCGACTCGGTTCCATCGTCGTCGAGGTCGAGAACCTCTCGAAGGCCTTCGGCGACAAGGTCCTCATCGACGACCTGTCGTTCACGCTGCCGCGCAACGGCATCGTCGGCGTCATCGGTCCGAACGGTGCGGGCAAGACCACGCTGTTCAAGATGATCCAGGGCCTGGAGACGCCGGACTCCGGTTCGGTCAAGATCGGTGACACGGTCAAGATCTCCTACGTCGACCAGAGCCGCGCCAACATCGACCCCAAGAAGACCCTCTGGGCGGTCGTGTCGGACGAGCTCGACTACATCAACGTCGGCCAGGTCGAGATGCCGTCCCGGGCGTACGTGTCCGCGTTCGGCTTCAAGGGCCCGGACCAGCAGAAGCCGGCCGGTGTGCTCTCCGGTGGTGAGCGCAACCGCCTCAACCTGGCGCTGACGCTCAAGGAGGGCGGCAACCTGCTGCTCCTCGACGAGCCCACCAACGACCTCGACGTCGAGACCCTGTCCTCGCTGGAGAACGCCCTCCTGGAGTTCCCGGGCGCCGCAGTGGTCATCTCCCACGACCGCTGGTTCCTGGACCGGGTCGCCACGCACATCCTGGCGTACGAGGGCGACTCCAAGTGGTACTGGTTCGAGGGCAACTTCGAGTCGTACGAGAAGAACAAGGTCGAGCGCCTCGGTGCCGATGCGGCCCGCCCGCACCGCGCCACGTACAAGAAGCTCACGCGAGGCTGATCGTCTTGGCTCGTCACATCTACAGCTGCCCCCTGCGCTGGTCGGACATGGATGCCTTCGGCCACGTCAACAACGTGGTCTTCCTCCGCTACCTGGAGGAGGCGCGCATCGACTTCATGTTCCGGCTGGCGCCGGGGGACGGCTCGCCGTCCTTCTCGGGCGGGTCCGTGGTGGCCCGGCACGAGATCGACTACGTGCGCCCGCTGGTCCACCGGCACGCACCGGTGACCGTCGAGTCGTGGGTCACGAAGATAGGTGCCGCGTCGCTGACGATCTCGTACGAGATCAAGGACCCGGACCAGGTGTACGTACGGGCTTCGACCGTCGTCGTGCCCTACGACCTGGCCGAGGAGCGGCCCCGGCGCATCTCCGCGGAGGAGAAGCTCTTCCTCCAGGAGTTCATGGCCGAGGAGCCCGCCGCGGCATGACGGTGACCGTGCAGTCGCTGCAGTTCGCCGACGCGAGGGAGGCGGCGGATCTCGCCGCCTTCCTCGGTCGGCTGCTCCACTACGACCGGGCGGCCGCCGTTCGGCTGCAGGCCGGCGGCGGCACCCTGGCCGTGTTCGGCAGGCCGCCGTCGTTCGAGGTCCTCGCGATCCGGACGGCCCGGCTGGCCGAACCCGCCGACTTCGACGTCACCGTCTCCGCCGGTGAGTTCCTCGAATCACTCGACGTCGGTACCGGGGACGCCCCCGGCCCCCGGCCCGCGTCTGTCACCGGGCCGCCGTGGACGGGCATCCTCCCGCCGCGCGGCGGCTGGCAGGAACGGCCGGGACTGCCCGGCCCGGTCTCCCTGCGCGCCGCTCTGACCGCCGCGGTGGCCGAGTTCCGCTCCCGTGACCACGCGCTGCCGGCGGACCGCCGCACCAGGGCGGAACGGGACCTGATCGGCCGCGAGATCTGGTCGCGCACGGTGGGCGACACGGCGCTCCCGCTGCGCGCCGTGCACGCCGCCCAGTCCCTCGGCTTCCTCCGGCCGGCCCCGGACTTCCCGGTCGCCCTGCTCATCTCCGGTCCGTGGCTGCGGCTGCGCACCCCGTTCGGCTCGATCGCCGTACGCGGCGGGGGCGGCGGACTCGGCAACCTCGCGGTGACGGTCGGCGCCCGCTGACGGCGAGGCCCGTGCGGACCCGCCGGAACGGCGCCCGCCGGCACCGGGGCGTGCCCGCCGGAAGGGGCCCCCGCTACCCGCGCCGCTGGTCGTCGGGCCACACCCCGATGTGGTCCTGCTCCAGCTCCAGCATCACGCGGTGCTCCATCCCGAGCGACTCCGTGTACTCGGCGGGCAGTTGCAGCCGCCCCGCCCGGTCGAGCATCGCGTACTCGCGGGCCACCTGGGACTCCTGGCCCGTCGCCGCGTCCACCTCCGTACGGCGCAGCACCTCGGACGACGTGCGGCCGTCGCGGATGGCGACCGTACGGCGGACCTCGCTCGCCACCGCCTGGTCGTGGGTGACGATCACGATGGTCGTCCCCAGCTCCTCGTTGGCCCGGCGGAACGCGGCGAAGATCTGCTCGCCCGTCGCCGAGTCCAGCTCGCCGGTCGGTTCGTCGGCGAGCAGCACCGAGGGGTTGTTGGCGAGCGCGACCGCGATCGCCAGCCGCTGCTGCTGGCCGCCGGACATCTGCTGGGGCCGCCGGTCGCGGCAGTCCGCCACATCGAGCATCCGGAGCAACGACTCGGCGCGCGCCGCCCGTTCACGGCCCTTGCCCCGGCCGCGCAGCTGCATCGGGAGCGTGATGTTCTGGATGCCGGTCAGGTACGGCAGCAGATTGCGGCCGGTCTGCTGCCAGACGAACCCGACGATGTCCCGGCGGTAGCGCAGCCGCTCCTTCTGCCCCATCGACAGCAGATCGCACCCCGCGACCTTCGCCGAGCCGGCGGTGGGCACGTCCAGCCCCGCCAGGATGTTCATCAACGTCGACTTGCCGCTGCCGGACGCCCCGACCAGGGCCATCAGCTCACCCTTCGCGACCAGCAGGTCAAGACCCTGAAGTGCCTGCACCTCCACCCCGTCCGTGGTGAAGATACGGACGAGACGGTCGCAGGCGATCAGCGCGTCATGTCCGTACGACGGCCGGTCCCGGTGTGCGGTGGCGCGCTGTTCGAGTTCGGCAAGCGTGGTCTCGGTCGTCGACGTCATCGGGTGTCTCCTGCCCTGAGTTCGGTGATCGATCCGCGTCGGCTCGCCCACCAGGCCTGTACCGCGGCAATGGCGGCGGTGAGCGCCACCACGCCGATGGCCGGGAGCGCCAGCGACCGGAGGTCGGCCCGCAGCGGAGCGGTGTACGGCACACCGGAACCGGGTCCGGTGAAGAGCGCCAGCCGGGCCAGGTCGACGCCGGGTGCCAGCAGGGCGATCGTCGCCCAGCCGACGAGGAGGCCCCCGACGGCGGCCAGCAGCGCCTGGGGCAGCGCCTCGAAGCCGAGGAGGCGGCCGCCCTGCCGGGTGGTGAGGCCCATGGTGCGCAGCCGGGCCAGCAGCGTGGCGCGCTCAGGCGCGGTCTGGAGCAGCGACAGGAGCACGGCGAGGAGCGCGTAACCGGCACCCGCCGCGACGGCCGCGGCATAGATCCGTTCGGCTCCCGACTGCATGGGGGTGTCGGCGAACGCCGCGCGCTCCTCGGACCGTGTCCGCACGGAGATGGACCGGCCCGCGTCCCGCGCCGCCGCCCGGAGGGCCTTGGCGTCCAGGGTGTCGCCGGTGACCAGCAGCGTGGTGGGCTGCCGGTGGGGGAGAGCGGCGGCGTCGACGATCAGGAAGGTCGTGTCGTCCATCACGGACGTGCGGGACTGCGTGCCCACGACCCGCACCTTGAAGTCTCCGGCCATCGACTGGATCTCGTACGGCCGGTCACCGAGCCGTTCGGCGATGGACGGGGAGGCGATGGCGGGCAGCACCCGGTCGTCCGGGGGACCGGTGGCACTCAACCGGTCGGCCGGGATGGGGTCGAGGCCGCCGGCAGCGGCCAGGTGGGCGTACGACCGGGGCTCCACGCCGATGAGGGCCACGCCCTTGGAGTCGGTGGCCACGGAGTCGGCGGCGGTGTCGGAGCCGCCTCCGGCCGCGGGGAGCGGAATGCCGTACTCGACCTGGACGGGGGACACCTCGTCGACGCCCCGCGTTCCCCGTACCTTCCGGATGAACCGGTCCGTCAGCGCGGTCGCGTCGCCTCGTGTGCTGATCCGCGCGTCCGCACCGATGGCCGTGAACGCGGCATCGTCCCGGGCGTCCGCGACCCCCGCGAGCACCGAGCCGCCGAACGCGGCCGTGGTCAGTGCGATCAGGAGCGCCAGCAGGGGCAGGGCGCCGCTCGTGGAGGAACGACCGGCGCGGGCCAGGGACAGGAAGCCGATCGCGCCGCGCATCCGTGCGACGGGACGGGCCGCCAGCCGTAGCGGCAGCGGATAGAGCCGCACGAGGACCAGCGCGGCTATCAGCCCGACCAGGACGGGCGCGGAGCTGACGAGCAGGTCGACGCCGCCGGAGGAGCCCGTCGTGCCGCGGCGGCGCAGCGCGATCACCGCACCGATCGCCAGGACCAGCAGGGTGAGTTCGGTGACGGTGCGCCGCCGGGACGGGCGGGCGTGCATCATGTCGTCGCGGGCGCCGTGCAGTTGAGGTCTGCGGTGCAGCAGCGTCGTACGGAGCGGGAGCACGACGCAGACGAGCGTGGCGACGGCCGTGGCGCCGTACACCGCCGGCCACAGCCGGGCCTGGCCGACGGCCAGGACGGCGAGCAGCAGTCCGAGTGCCGCCGGGGGCAGCGTGCACACCGAGATCTCGGCGAGGAGCCGGCCGCCGATCCCGCGCAACGAGCCGCCGCGGGAACGCAGCAGGGCGAGCTCGCTGTGCCTGCGGGTGGCGATCAGGCCGCCCGTCATCAGCAGGACGACGGCGGCCACGGCGCCGATCCCGACGGCGGCGACGGCGACCACCGGGCCGATCGCGGAGCGCATCGCCTCGTACGAGAGAAGGACCTGGTCCAGGTCGGTGGTGAGCGTGGCGGTCGGCCCGGCGATCTTGCGCAGTTCGAGGAGTCCGGGGCCGTTCTCCCTCGACGCGACGGCGGAGCGCAGCCGGGGCACGTCGAGGGCGGTGAGCGGTGAGGCGTCGGGGGCGATCCGCCAGAACAACTCCGGCTCGCCGATGGTGCCGAGGAGCGCGGGCGCCGCGTCGGGGGCGAGCAGCAGGGTGGCGGTCCAGAAGTACGTGGGGGTGGGGGCCCCGGGATCGGGGACGAGCGACGCCGCCCGCATGAGCGGTTCGGCGGCCCAGTAGGCGTTCTCGGGGTGCAGGGGCGTGATGATGCCGCTGATGCGCACGGTCAGCGGATTCCCGCCCTGCGTGGGCACCTCGACGGTCGACCCGACCTTGAAATGCAGCGTGGCCGCCGTCTCGGCGGTGACCACGGCCTCCACCTGACGGGTGTCGGTGTGGACGTCGCCCCGAACGGCCGGCCAGTGACCGGACCGCAGCGTGCTGTGCGCGGGGAGCGCGGAGGGTGCGCTGTAGGTGAAGCGGGGCGGCAGGGTGTTCGGGCGGGGCAGCCAGGGCTCGGCGGCAGGCAGCGCCTTCGTGGTGTGGACGCCGTAGGAGGACCGGGCGGCGTCGGGGTGGAAGGGATCGGAGAGCCGGCTCAGGAGTTCGCGGTGGATGCGGCCCGTGGTGGCCTTGCGCAGCGGCTCCTCCCGCAATGCGGGGGGATACTCCAGGCCGAGCGGCAGACTCGTCACCTCGAGGAGGCTGTGCTGCGGCGCGGTGGCGGAGATGTCGTGATGCAGTCCCTCTGTCTCGTACGCGTCCACGGCGCGGGGGAACACCGCGGCCAGGAACGCGGTGAGCAGCACGAGTACGGCGAGCGCGGTGGCGGACCCGGGGGCGGTACGCAGTCGCGTACGCACCCAGGGGGCACATGCGGAGCCGACACGGACGGTGCGGGAGCCCGTTCCGGCGTCGGCCGCGGGTCCCGCCCCCGTGTCGTCGGCCGGACGCCGCTGGTCGGTCGTCATGTCAGTTGTCCCCCTGGTGGCGCAGCGAGATCGCCGGGTCGGCGCGACGCAGCGTCAGGGCCGCGACGATCAGCAGCGGCAGTGCGGCGACTCCGGCCAGCAGCAACGCGACCTGGCCGGCCGGCAGTTGCACCGACACGGAGGGCACCGGCTGCGCGGCCTGCCCGGTCAGCACGATGAGTGGCACGACGGCCCTGGTCAGTACGGTTCCGAGCGCGGCCCCGACCAGGAGCGCGATGGTGATCAGCACACCCTGTTCGGCGGCGATCATCCGGGCCAGCTGGCGGCGCGGCGCCCCCAGGGCCCGCAGGACGGCGAACTCGGTGGAGCGTTCGCGCCGGGAGCCGACGGTGCTCACCGCGAAGCCGACGGCGGCCAGCGCGGCGGCGACCACGGCCACGGCCGGCAGGGCGGACTGCGGTCCCGCGCCCAGCGGATCGCTGATCAGCTCCTGCGCGGTCTCCTCGCGGACCTGCACCTGCGCCGGGTCGGTGGCGGGCTGCGCGCGCAGTGCGGCGGCGACCTGATCCGCTCTGCCCGGTGCGGTGCTCAGCCACCATTCGGTGGGGGCGAGTGAGGTGCCGGGCTGTCCCGCGAGGACCTCGGCGAGTGCGCGGAGGTCCAGCAGCAGCGCCCCGCCGTCGCGGTCGCGCGAGGTGCCGGACGCGGTGCCCGCGGTGCCGGAGCCGCCGGCCGTGTCGACCGCACCCGGCCCCGTGGTCGGCAGCTGCCGGACGGTGTCCACGATCTTCAACCGGACCGGCTGGCCGGCCAGTCGCACGTCGACGCTCTGGCCCTTCTTCGCACCGGCGGCCTTCAGGTACGCGTCCGTGGCCACCGCCTTCAGCGCCGGGGCCTTGGCACGGGGTGCGGCGATACGGACCGTGGTCGCCGGGGGCGGACCGCCGAAGCGCATGTCGCTCTCGTCGGCGACACCGGGGTCGTACGCGACGGACAGCGCGGCGCCGGCGGAGGTGGCCGGCCGCAGCGTGGGGCCCGGCCACTCCTCGCCGGCGCCGCTGATGGTCATGTCGGCCTGCCAGCGGAATCCGTCCGGGACGGGCACGGGCCGCTCGGCGCCGTGCCCGCTGCCCGAGACGGCCCGCAGCCCGGTCACGGAGACGGCGAGCGGCGTGGCCCGGCCGACCGGCTGCTCGCCGTCCAGCTCGAAGCCGGTCACGGCCAGCTCGCCCGCTGCGGACACTGCGGCGGAGACGGTGTGCTTCCTGCCGTCGGCGGGCACGGAGCCGGCGAGAACGCGGTACGGCATGGCGTAACGGTCCTCCATCAGCAGCGTCAGAAGAGGCGCCTTGCCGGACGGCGAGCCGCCCTCGGCGGCCCCGGTGCCGGTGATCCGCACATCGGCCGTGAACCGCGTGCTGTTCTTCGGCAGCGGCAGCCCGGTCCGCGGCGTCGTGGGCGGGGCGAGCGATCCGAGCAGCCGCTGCGGCGACTCGTCGGCCAGGTCGGTGCGGAGCAGCATGTGTTCGTCGGCGTGCGCGGTGTCGAGGGCGAGCACATCGGCGGTGCGTTCATCGGAGAGTCCCGCCGTCGCGCGGTACGCGGGCGCCGCGTTCCGCACGCCCGGCAGCTCGGCGTACACACCGGCCCTCGCCGGATCACCGCTGATCCCACCGAGCATGCGCACGGCTGCACCGGACCTGAAGTCGGCCTGGTCGCGCTGTGAACGGTTCCAGGAAGCGCTCTGCCCGATCGCCAGCATCCCCATCGCCACCGCCAGCACCAGGAGCAGCACAGGTCCCGCAGCACGCAGCGGGCGGCGGCTGAACTGCCAGCCCGCCAGCGCGGTGGGCAGCCCGTTGCCGCCGGCCGCACGGCGTTCCGCGAGCCGGGCGGCCGGCGGCAGCAGCCGCAACGTGAGTACGGTGCCCGCGAGCAGGGCCAGCGCGGGCGCGGCGACCAGCAGCGGATCGATGCCGAGCTCACCCTCCCGGTCACCGCTGAGCGCACCGGTGCCGGACCCGCCGGTCTGCCGGTCGAGCTGCCAGTACGCCACCGCCGCGATCAGCAGCAGTCCGACGTCGGCGCCCGCGCGTACCGGCCCGGGCAGCGCCGCGGTCCGGCCGCGGCCGCGCACGCCCGCGCTGGCGGCCAGCGCGGGCGCGACGACGGCCAGCGCGCAGGCCAGCGCCACGGCGGCGGCCCCCAGCCACACGGTGCCGGTCGTGCCCGCGTCGAGCCGCAGCCCGATCCGGCTCAGCTCACCGCGGTCCGCGAGCAGCCGGGTCAGCGGCCCGGCCAGCAGCGGGGCGATGACGGCGGCGGGCAGCGCCAGCAGGAGCGCCTCGATCGCGGCGAGCGAGGTGATCCGGCCGCGTGAACCACCGCGGGCCCGCAGCAGTTCCGTCTCCCCGCCGCGCTCGCTGCTCAGCAGCCTGGCCACCAGCAGCAGCGCGTAACCGGCGAGCAGCACCAGCTGCACGGCGACGATCATCAGGGTCGAGCGGGAGACCAGCAGCGCCCGGTCGATCTGGGCGAGGACGGTGGGCAGCGAGGTCCGCGCGCCGGCGTCCTTGAACCCAGGAACGGCGAGGAGTGCCTTGGGGCCCTTCGTCGCGGAGGTGCGCAGCGCGTCGATGCGGTCCGTGGTGACGGTGCGGAAGTCTGCGGCGGCCAGCCATGACACCTTGCCGGGACTGGTCCGTCCGGAGCCGAACACGGCGGGGTCGGTGAGCAGCGGACCGTACGTGGTGAAGTCGACCGTGCGGATCCCGCGCCCGCCGAGCTCGTCCAACTGCCAGTAGGGGTCGGCCTGGTCGACCGTCTCGTAGAGGCCGGTGACCAGGACGGGCAGCCTGGCGCCGTCGGCGAGCCGGCTGGTGAGCGTGAGCCGCGTCCCCGGCTTCACCTTCAGGGCGCCGGCGGCGGTGGTGGGCAGGGCCACCTCGACGGGACCGCCCTTCCTCCCGCTCCCCTTGTCGGGCACGCGGCCCGCGGTGACACGGACGCGGCTGCGGTCGAGCGAGGCGAACCGGGTGAGGTCGGGGTAGCCGCGCCGGGCCGCCGGAGTCTGCAGGCTGCGCGGCAGCGCGTACGGCCCCGAGGCCTCCAGCCTCCGCACGGTGACCGGCAGGCCGCCGAACGTCTCATGCGCCGCCTTGCGCACGGCCGCGTCGGCCGTCGCCCGCTGCCCGCGCTCCACCTGCGCGGAGACGACGAGCGACGCGGACGCGGCGGAGCGGTGGCTGAGGGTGTGGCGCAGCGCCGCGTCGCCGACGGAACCGGAGAAGGCGGTGAGCGCCGCCAGGACCGAGGTGGTGAGCAGGACGGCCAGGACGGCCGCGGCGAGAAGGAGCCGATGCGCCCTCACCCGCAGAAAGACGAACCCCGTCACCTGGCCCCCTCGGTACTGTTGCTGCGCACGCCCCCCGACGCTCCCTGGATGCTTTCAGAGCGCACCTGGTGCTGGAAACCGCTTCCACGTACACCTTGATGGGATCGTGACCGTTATGCGGTCGCGCAGCACCGAATTCCGCACGGCGCGGGCATGCGAGGGTGAGGGCGAGGAAAGCAGGAGTAAGGGGACGGGCTGTGCTGTCAGCCCTCGGTGTTCACCATTGAGGCGGCGGCGTACGTGAGGTAGTCCCACAGCTGTCGCTCATGTTCCGGGGACAGCCCGAGCTCGTCGAGAGCCACCCGCATCCGGTGCAGCCAGGCATCGTGCGCCGCCCGGTCCACCCGGAACGGGACGTGCCGCATCCGCAGCCGGGGGTGACCGCGCTCCTCGCTGTATGTGCGCGGACCACCCCAGTACTGGATCAGGAACAGCGTGAACCGCTCCTCGGCCGGCCCCAGATCCTCCTCGGGGTACATCGGCCGCAGCAGCGGGTCCTCGGCCACACCCTGGTAGAAGCGGTGGACCAGGCGCCGGAAGGTCTCCTCGCCGCCGACCTGCTCGTAGAAGGTCTGCTCCTGAAGCGTGTCGTGCGGATTCTCTGTCACCCGTCCATGGTCGCAGACGCACCGGCCGAGGTCCCGGGTCCTAGGACCTCGTTCCGGACGGCCGCCGTGCCTCGTCGCTTCCGGGGAGCGCGAGCGGGACAGTGGAGGCATGGGCCCACACCTGGACGAGTTCGCGGAGGCCGGCGCCGAGGCCCGGCGGACGATGGTGCGGGGAATCGTCGCGGGCGGGGCGCTGCGGGACCCCGCCTGGCGGGCCGCGTTCGAGGAGGTGCCCCGCCACCTGTTCGTTCCGTACTACTTCGTGCCCGGTGGCGGTGGGAACGAACGGCTGTGGTGCGGCGATACCGACCCGTTCCGCCGGGCCCAGTGGCTGTACGGGGCGTACGAGGACGGGGCGCTCGCCACCAGGATCCGGGACGGCGAGCTCGTCTCGTCGAGCAGCCAGCCGTCGCTGATGGCCCGGATGCTCCAGGAGCTGGATGTGCGGGACGGGCAGAGCGTCCTGGAGATCGGCGCGGGGACCGGCTACAACGCCGCGCTGCTCGCCCATCGGCTCGGCGACGAGGCGGTGACCACCATGGACCTCGACCCGGAGATCACGGAGTCGGCCCGCAGACATCTGACGGCGGCCGGTCACCACCCCTCGGTGATCACCGGGGACGGGGCGCGGGGCTGCCCCGCGCGGGGCCCGTACGACCGGATCATCGTGACCTGCACCCTGCCCGCCGTACCGCAGGCCTGGCTGACGCAGTGCAGGCCCGGGGCGCTGATCCTCGCGCCGTTCGCCACCGGCCTGATCCTGCTGCGGGTGCACAGCTCACCGCAGGGTCCTTACGCCGAGGGCCGGTTCCTGCACACGCCCGCGTACTTCGTGCCGCTGCGCGGCACGGTGCCGCCGCCGGTGCGCCACCCGCACACCGGCGGAGTGCCACGACGGGTGGCCGAGAACGAGCTGTTCCGTTTCCTGCTGACGCTGACCGAGGCCACCCTCGACCCGCGCGAAGCCCTCTCGCTCTGGCAGCGCGAGAAGCGCCCCGAGCGGGAGAGATTCGGCATCACGGTCCGGGAAGGGCGGCAGTGGGCCTGGCTGGACGACCCGGAGGGGCCGTACGCCTGGCCACTGCTCGCCGACTGAGGGATCCGGTCAGTCGCGGCGGATGGTGATCGTCGTCCACGCCCCGACGTGCACCTGGTCGCCGTCCTGGAGCGGTACCGGGACGTAGGGCTGGATCGGGTCCTCGGCGCCGTTCAGCGTGGTGCCGTTGGTGGAGTTCTGGTCGACCACCGCCCAGCTGCCGTCGGGCTGCTGCACCAGCACCGCGTGCTGGTGCGATACACCCGGGTCCTCCGGCGGCACCGACAGGTCGACATCGGGCGACTCCCCGGTGCTGTGCCGACGACGGCCGATGGTGACCTGACTGCCGATGAGCGGAAGGCGCTGCTCCGGGGAGTAGGCGGGCAGGTTGAGCCCGGTCGCCTCGGGGCCGCTGCGCTGCATCATCGCCAGGAAGTACTCGCGGTCCGGAGCGATGACCGCAGTCCAGCCCATGGGTGCCCGGCCCTGAGCCGGCCCCTGATTCGGGCCCTGGCCCGGGTGCGGGCCCTGGTTCTGGAACGGCGGCTGCTGCATCGGCGTGTGCGGGGCCTGCTGCTGGACCGGCCCCTGCGCCTGCGAGGGCGGCGGCAGCATCCAGTCGTCCCCGGCGGGCTGCGGAGCCTGCGGCTGCGGCGGCGCGGGCGGGCCCGGCTGCGGGAAGGCGGGCGCCGCGGACTGCTGCTGGAAGGGCGGCGGCCCCTGCTGCTGGAAGGAAGGCGGAGGTGGCGGGCTCTGCTGCTGGAAGGAAGGCGGAGGCGGCGGGCCCTGCTGCTGGAACGGACGCGGCGGCTGCTGCGGACCGGGCGCCGGGGGGCCGGGGGTGAGCGGCTCGGCCGGCCGGTTCACCTGCGAGGGCCGCGAGCTCTGGTACTCGTACGGATCGCGCTGCTGCGGAGGCGGGCCCTGCTGCGCCTGGAAGCCGGGCGGGAGGTTCAGGCCGGGCACCGGGCCGCTGTGCTGCGGGGCCAACGGCGTGTACGACGTCGCCGTGTTCGTGAGGAAGTTCCAGCGGCACTCCTCGCAGAACGGCGCCATCGACTCACGCGGGGTGCGGCACTGCGGACAGAGCTCCGCCTGCTGGGTGGCGTCGGGACCGGGGCCCTGCGGGTATCCGTAACCGGGCGCGGGGGGCGGGGGAGGCGGCGGGGGGACCGCACCCGCAGGCGCGCCGGCCCCGGCCATGCGATGGCCGCAGACCTCGCACCAGTCCTCGGAACCCGACTGGTGTCCGTTCGGGCAGGTCGGCATGTCGGCGCTTCCCCCTCTCCTCGTCCGGCCGCGGGGGCCGTCGTTTCCTGTCACTTCGCCAGGTCGCCGAGCGGCGTGGCCGTCGGACTATTTCTTGACGCGCACGGTCTTGGTGGAACGCGTTTCGAGGGTCATCTCGTCGGCTTCCGCGACCTTCGCCTTCAGTCGCACAGTACCCGTCGCCGCATCGACGACATCTACCACCTTCGAAAGCAGTTTCGCAGTGTCCTCGTTCCCCGAGGCCGACGCGAGCTGCACCGCGCGGCCGAGTTTCGCCGTCGCTCCGTCGAAGTCTCCCGATTTGCGCGCATCGAGTCCCTGCTGGATGACCTGTGCCAGTTCCGCCTGGCCCGTGTAGTGCGCGACCTGCGGATTGATCGAGGTGGAGGCCGCCATGTCGTCCGTCCACACCGCCCGTACCAGCCCCTGCGAAAGAGTCTGCGGCGCCGCCGCTCCCGACGGGTCGGGGAGGATCAGCGAGACACGGGCGGCGAGCATCTCCTGCCCGATCCCGGCCTCCGGCACCTGTACGCACACGTGGTAGTCCCGGGACTCGTCACCCCAGGAACCGGTCGGGTAGTCCCCGGCGCGCGGGCCCGCCCCGGTGCGGCGGTCGGTCAGCTCGGCGACCGTCGGCGCGACCTGCTTGACGAACTTGATCTCGACCCCGACGGGCGTCCACAGGCGCAGCGCCACGTCCGCGACCTCCTTGCCCATCGCGTCCTCCATCATCCGCGTGAAGTCCGCCGCGAGCCCCGCCGGGTCGGCGACTATGTCGGCCGTGCCGAGCAGCGCGGAGGAGATGGCCGTGACCTCCTTCACCTCCCAGTCGGTGCCGACACCGCGGGCGTCGCAGGTGAAACGGCCCGCACACGCGTCGAGCGCGGCCCGCAGGTCGTCCGGCGACTCGTGCTCGTTGCGGCCGTCGGTGAGGAGGATGCCGTGCCGGATCTCCACATCGGCCGCGCCGAGCAGCCGGTCGGCCAGCCGCAACCAGGTGCCGATCGCCGTACCGCCGCCCGCGCCGAGCCGGCGCAGCGCCTCCTTCGCCTGGGCCCTGGTCTGCGGGTCCGCGACGGCGAGGCGGCCGTTGCCCGGGTAGACCTCCTTGGCGATGTGCGTACCGCCGACCACGGCGAACGAGGTTCCGTCGCGCAGGGTGTCGATGGCCGCGGCCGTCGCGTCACGGGCATTGCGCATCTTCGTCGGCGGGTAGTCCATCGAGCCGGAACAGTCCACCATGATCACCACGGCGGCGGCCGGCCCCCGGCCCGGCGTCGGCGTGCTCGGACGAGCCGCCCCGGTCAGCGGGACGCCCCCGGTGGTGCCGCCACCTGTCGAGGTGACCGTGACTATGGCGTTGACCTCGCGGCCGCCCTCAGGCAGGTATGCGTTCTGGTACACCTCGACGGAGAACTGCGGCACGTGGGACTTGGAGAAGTTGGCCATCTGATCGGCTCCTGGCGAAGGTGGCAGAGCTGGAAAGGACGCAGCGGCAGACGGACGGACGTGCGGACGGGACGGCGCTCAAGCGGTGCTGTACGGCGATCCTGCCCCTGGTGACTCCACGCCGAACGGCAGCAGAGCCACTGTTACGTTGTCGTGGCCCCCGCCGTCGAGCGCGTGGCCCACCAGCACCTGGGCGCCGTGCAGCGGCCGTTCATGGGCGTCGGCGGGTACCGCGGCGGCCATGTCGGCCGCCGACTCCGCGTAGTTCCACAGTCCGTCCGTGCACACCACCACCAGACCCGGCCGGTCCGGTTTGAACGACGCGGTGTGCGGCTCCAGTTCGTACGCGTCCGCGCCGAGCCAGCCCGTGATGGCGTGGGCGCGCTCGTCCGCGTACGCCTCCGCCTCGTTCATCAGCCCTGCCGCCACCATCTGCGCGGCCCAGGAGTCGTCCTCGGTGAGCCGGGCGGGCGGCTGGGCGCGGTCGTCCGGCACCCAGTAGACGCGGCTGTCGCCGACCCAGCCGACCACCAGCAGTCCGCCCGCCACGACCGTGCCCACCAGGGTGCACGCCGGTGCGTTCGTGTGGTGGTGCGGTTCCTGCTCCTTGGTCCGCCCGGCGTCGCCGGCCAGCGAGTTGACCGACTCGGAGGCCGCCACGATCGCGTCGTGCATCGCCTGCTGCGGGTGGGTACCGCGCGGCAGCGACTCCAGCAGCGACTCATTGGCCGCGGTCGCGGCGGCCGCCGAGGCCTCGTCGGGCCGGCTCGCGGAGGAGACGCCGTCGCAGACGATCGCGACGACGGCCGGCGAGCCGTCCGGCAGGGCGGTCGTCGACACCGCGAACGAGTCCTCGTTGCGGTGATGCCGCAGTCCCCGGTCGCTGACCGCGGCCACCGAACCGAGCTCCTGCTCCATGTGGTCGCGCTCGCGGGGCTGGGCGTGCCCGCAGTTCTCGCAGTACCCGTCGGGGTCGACATGGCCGGCGCGGCAGGCGACGCACAGTCCGGTGCCCGCCGGCGGTGCGAGGGGCCGCTCCGGGACGGCAGCGGCGGCGGTACGGGGGTCGGGAGCGGTCGGTGCCGCGGGCGCGGCCAGCTCGAAGTCGCCCGACCCGCCCGGCGCGTCGAAACGGGTACCGGCGGGTGCGCCGGCCGTCACCGCCCCGTCGGCCGCGGCCGGCCGTTCCACCGGACCGGAAGCATCCGGGGCCGGCCCGCCCGGACCGGCCACCGGCGCACCGGCACCGGGCGCACCGGTTCCCGTCGGCACGGTGATGGCCATGGTCGGGCGGTCCTGCGGCGGCGGTACGACCGACAGGTCGTATCCGCACGCACCGCAGAACAGGTCGCCCGACTCCAGCGGCTCCTCGCAGTCGGGACACCTCGGCAAGGTGGGTTCCTGGTGCTTCTGCGACATCTTCACACCCACGTCCGGGGGCGGAAGCGGTTGGCCCGCTCCACCAGTTCGATCCTCTCGTCGCCGCGCTGCGCGAGCCGGGCGAGCATCCGGTACGAACGCTCAAGTCCGAAACGCAGGCCGCGTTCGTCCAACTCACTGCCGAGCAGCGTTCTCGGTCCGGCAGGTCCGTGCTGCTGCGACGGCGACTGCGGGGAGTGCGGCTGGGCCGTGGGACTCCCGGAGAGTACCCAGTCCAGCGCCGTCCCCAGTACTTCCGTCGACAACTGCTCGCGTCGCACCGCGTCGAGTCCGAAGCTCCGCAGCCCGGACACCTGGTCGGCGGCGGCCGTCAGGTCGGCGATCAGCGGCTCGTGCGGGGCGCGTTCGCGCAGCCGGGCCCGCACGGCGGCGACCCTGGCCGCCGTGTAGTGGATCGACGCCTCGGGCACGGACTCCAGCGTCCGGACGGCTCCGGCCCGGTCACCGGCGGCGATCTGTACCCGGGCCAGGCCGAACGCGGCGCTGACGAAGCTCGGATCGGTCGCCCACACCAGGCGGTAGTACTCGGCGGCGTTGTCCAGCTGGCCCAGGACCTCCGCGCAGACGCCCAGGGCGAGCTTGGGCGCGGGTTCGCCGGGGAACGCGTCGTAGACCGCGTCGAACGACAGGGCGGCGCTCTCGTCGTCCCCGGTCACCAGCGAGGTGATCCCGCGGTACCAGACCACCCGCCAGTCGTCCGCGTACTGCGCCTCCAGAGCCGCCAGCGTCTGTCCGGCGGCGGCGGGTTCGTTCAGCTCCAGGCGGGCGCGCAGTTCGCGCAGCCGGGTCTCCAGCGAGGG
Source organism: Streptomyces sp. NPDC058231 (assembly GCF_042882275.1). Lineage (NCBI taxonomy): Bacteria > Bacillati > Actinomycetota > Actinomycetes > Kitasatosporales > Streptomycetaceae > Streptomyces > Streptomyces sp. NPDC058231. The sequence continues at coordinate 35,279 of NZ_JBHVWN010000066.1, forward strand.
GGCGGGTACCGCCTGCAATGCGGCGATCAGTTCGGAGGGTGCCGACGTCATCACTCCGGTGAGGAAGCCCGCGTTGGGGTCGTCCGCGTCGACCCGGGGGACGGGCAGCGCGAGCGAGGTGGCCCGCGCGTCGAGCCCGGCCAGCCCGGGCACCGCCGGCGCGAACGCCACCCGGGGTGCGCCCGGGCCGGCGGGAGCGGCGCGGGGCGCCGGCACGGCCGCCGGGGTCTGTGCGTACGCGAGGGCGGCGCCCCCACCGCCGCCCCGGACATGCGTGGCGGGCGCCGACAGCGGGGCGGCCCCCGCGCTCCGCTGCCCCGGTGCCGCGCCGCCCGTCACGCCCGGTGCGGTCGGGGCCGCGGCGGGGCCGGCGACCGAGGCCCGGGAGGCGCCTGCCCCCGCGCCCTTCGCCCTTCGCCGCCCGGCCGGCTCCGCCCGTGCTCCGAGCCGCGACACATCGCCCGTCAGCTCGGCGAACAGCTGGGTGTCGGTGACCCGCAGTTCCGTGCCGAACAGCGTCGACAGCGCCGGCCGGGGACGCCCCGTCTGCAGCGCCACGACCTCCCGCAACACCCCGGTCAGCTGCTCCGCCATCTCCGGGGCCGAGGCGAACCGCCGTGCCGGGTCCGGGTCCGTGGCCCGCACCAGCAGCCGGTAGAAGGACTCGTACGTCCGGAACACCTCGATGTTGTCCGGGTCCGGCAGCGAGTCCACGAAGACGTTGGTGTACCCCTGGAAGTCGAAGGTGAGCACCGCGAGCGTCCGCGCCACCGTGTACAGGTCGGAGGCGACCGACGGGCCGACCTCCGCGACCTCCGGCGCCTGGTAGCCCACCGTGCCGTAGATGGCCGACTCCTCGTCGTCCATCCTGCGCACCGCGCCCATGTCGATCAGCTTGAGCTGGTCCTCGGTCTGGATCGCGTTGTCGACCTTGAAGTCGCAGTACAGCAGGTTGCGGCTGTGCAGATGGCCGAGCGCCTCCAACGCCTCGATGCCGTACGCGCACGCCTGCTCGACCGGCAGCGGATCCCGCTTCCCGGCCGGGGTGCGCCGCTCGTTCGCGATCTCCTTGAGCGCCTTGCCGCCGACGTACTCCATCACGATGTAGCCGTCGAGCGAGCCGGTCCGCTGGTCGAGGTGCTCGACGAAGTTGTAGATCCGGACGATGTTGGAATGCTCGATCTCGGCGAGGAACCGGCGCTCGGAGATCGCCGCCGCCATCGCGTCCTGGTCACCGGTGTCCAGCAGGCCCTTGAGGACCACCCATCGGTCCGAGACCGCCCGGTCGACCGCGAGATAGACCCAGCCGAGCCCGCCGTGCGCCAGACAGCCCGCCACCTCGTACTGGCCGTGCACGATGTCGCCGCTGTGCAGCTTCGGAACGAAGGAGTACGGGTGACCGCACTTGGTGCAGAACCCCTCGGTACGGCCCGGCCGTTCGCCGCGGGAGCGGCCCACCGGGGCGCCGCAGTCCGAGCGCGAACAGAAACGCTTCCGCTCCGGCACCTCCGGATTCTCCATCACGGCGGAGCGCGGGTCGGGGCGTGGCACGTCCGGTACCTGCACCAGGCCCGCGCCCAGCCGGCCCCGCCCGGACGCGCCCGTCGACGCACCGGACGAACGCACCGACACCGAGCGGGACGTGGCGGTCCCCGACAGCGAGCGGGAGAGCCGTCCCGAGACCGAGCGCCGCGACGTCGACGACCGGGACGAGGCGCGCGAGGACGCCCGGGACGACGCCCGTGAGCTGCTCCGCGACGAACTGCTGCCGCCGCCCTTGCCGCCCGCGATACCGGTGGGGGGCGAGCTCACCATTCCGTTCGGTGAGACGACCGGTGCCAGACCGCAGGTGTCGCAGTACAGCTCACCGCCGCCCATGTCCTCGTAATTGCCCTCGCACGCGGGACGCTGGCACTGCGTATTCATGGTCGGTCCCCCTCTCCGCCCCGCCGCCGCTGCGGCCCGTTCACCTTGCGTCTGCGCACACTCATGGCCGTCCCTGCCGGTCCTCGGGCGGGGACGGCCGATGGGCGTGCAGCAGTTCCGCCACCGCCTCCTGGTAGCGCAGCACCGCCTGCGCGGCGACCCGCAGATCGCACGGCGCGCTCCACAGCATGCGCCGCGCCGCGTCGTACCGCTCGATCAGCACCGGGTCCTCCGCCAGGCCGTGCCGGGCGACCTTCGCCTTGTACGCGTCGAGCCGGCCGCGCAGCTCCGCACGGACCGCCAGCGGCGCGGTGACCGCCGTCAACGACTCGCGGGCCCGCAGCAGTTCGTCCTCCGCCTCCCGCTCCAGCGACTCCAGGAGCGGCGAGAGCCGGTGCCACTGGGCGTGCCTGCGGTACTCCGACGCGGCGGCCAGCCGCTCCTGGAGCACGGTCGGCGGGCCGCTGACCGCGGGCACCTCGGACGCGGCGATCTTCGCCAGCACCTCGCCGCGCGCCGACCGGGCCTCGGCCAGCGTGCGGTCCGCGCGGGAGAGCACGTCCCGTAGGTGGACCAGGCGCTGTTCGGCGTCCTGACGGACCGCCAGCACCGCCTCGATCTCCCGTCGTACGTCGTCCAGGGCGCGGGCCGCCCGGTCGTAGCGCGCCGTGTCGGGACGCCCGCCGCCGGGTGCCGCGCTGCCCGGACCCGGCAGCCAGAACGCCAGCGGATCGGAGATCACCTGAGCCCGCAGAGTGGTCAGCTCATGGGTGATCGACTCCAGGTCGTCACCCGCCGGGTGCTCCCCGGGCCGTACGCCGACGGAGTGCGCCAGCGAACGGGTGCGGCGCAGCTCGGCGGCGAGCAGATCTATCCGGGCGGGCAGCGCGGACCATACGGAGTCGGAGGCGACGACCATGTCCAGCGAACGCGCGTACAGCTCGTTCATCCGGGCGACCAGCTCCTCCAGCGTGAACCGCTCGGCGAGTCTGGCCGGACCCGTGACCGACGGGCCGGCGCCGGACGCCACCGTGACGCCCTGGCCGCGCAGCAGGTCGGTCAGGGCGAGCAGGTCGTCACGGTTGGGGTAGCGCCTTCTGGCCCGTATCTCACGTGCCCGGTCGATCGCTCCCGCATAGGCGTCGAAATACCCCCAGAGCAGTGTGATCCGCTGCTCGGTGACGGCCCAGCGCTCCTTGGTGACACCGGTCAGATCGGCGCCCTCCAGGAGCCGGCGGCCGGCATGGTCCTGCAGGGCGAGGAGCGAGGTCTCGATCGCCTCGTGCTCCGCACCGAGCCGGGTCAGTGCACGGTCCGCCTCGTCCCGGTCCATGACCGGGCCGGGGGGCCTCCCCGCGTAGCCGGGGAAAGGGCCCGCGACGCCCATCGATCACCTCTCCGCTCCTCCTGCCGGGCGGGCCCGGCAGGGTCAGGACTAGTTGCTCCGGTACTTGGGTGCGGGCGGCCCTGATATCCCGGGCAGTCCGGTCGCCAGCCACTTGCGGTACGACACCATCCAGGGGCTGTCCGCGCCGCCCTTGCGGTAGTCGACCAGTACGTGGTTGACCCGGGCCACCAGGTCGTCCGCGCCGTGTTTCGCGGCCACGCCGTAATACTCGGTGGTGAACGGCTTGTCGCCCTTGAGCACGACGGCCGGGTCCTGGGCGGCCTGCCCCGCCGCGAGCGCGTTGTCCGTCACCACCGCGTCGACCTCGCCCAGTTGCAGCCGGACCAGGCAGTCCAGCTGGTTGGGCACGGTGAGCTGGTCCTCGTCCGCCTCGGTGCCGTCGTGCGGGTCCCTGAAGGACGCGCCGAACGACTGCTTCTCCAGCGCCTCGTACGCCGTGGAGCCCTCCGCGGTGCACACCCGCTTGCCGGCCAGCGACTTGTCGTACCCCGTGATCGGTGAGGTCTTCGGCGCGAGTACCTGCTGCCCGGCCTGGAAGTAGGCGGTGGAGAACGAGACCTGGTCGAGCCGACTGCAGTTGATCGTCATCGTCCGCACGACGACGTCGACCTTGTCGTTCTCCAGGGCGGCGATGCGCTGGTTGGTGGGGATCGCCCGGAAGATCACCTTGTCGGGGTCGCCGAGGATGTCCCGAGCGATGGCGTGCACCAGGTCGATGTCGAACCCTTCGAGCTTTCCGGTATCCGGATTGCGGTAGCCCCAGCGGAAGCTGTTCTGGTCGACACCGGCGATCAGCTTCCCGCGTTCCTTGATCTTCTCGATGCTCGGCCCGTCGGCCGCCGAAGGCTGCAGGCTCGCCTCCGGGTCCGTGCAGTCGTCGGCCCTGGCGGGCACCGCCGCGGTCGTGCCCGGACCGGTGAGCCCGAGCGTACGGGCGCCGCCGTGCGAGAGCGGCAGCAGGGTGAGCGAGGCCGTCACCGCGCAGGCCACGGCCATCCCCGTCACCCCGCCCCAGCCGCGCAGCCCGGTCCGGGCGGAACTGGTCCTGGTCATCGTTCCCCCTCTCACCGGTACTCCGACAGCCTTCGGTTGACGCCGACGATCGCGGCGACCGCGGCCAGGACGGCGAGAGCGGCCGCCCCGACCGGCAGCCCGCCCAGCGCCCCGCGCCCGTCCTCCGCGGCCCGGGTGAACTCGCCCTGTTCATGGGCGAGCGCCTTCTCCAGCGCCCCGTCCACCCGGTTGAAGGACTCCCCCGTGGAGTCCTTCGCCCCGATGATCTGCTTCAGTGTGCCCTCGTAGTCGCCGTTGTCGTCGGTCTTGCGGGCGGTCCGGTGGCGGCCCTGCCACTCGGATACACCGTTGATGGCGCTCGTCACCGGAGCGCCCCCCTGCGAGTCGTCGGCGAGTCTCCTGGCGGTCCCCAGTTCCTCGCCGAGCGCCTTCATACCAGTGCTGTAGTCGGTCTCGTACTTGTCGTTCCTGCCGTCCGCGGTGAGCACCGCGCCGCGGGCGACCACGGTCAGGAGCTCATTGGCCCGCGCCTTCAGCGAGTTGATCCGCGCCTGATTGAGCACATCGAGTGACTGCTGCCCGCGCACATCGGCGTCCTGCAGCTCGGCCCGTGCCACGGTGTGCCCCACCGCGAGCCACAGCAGCAGCACGGTGGACGCCGCGGTCGCGACGAGCAGCCCATGGTTGAAGACCCGGTTCGTCCTGCGGTAGTTGCGCCGCTGCGCCCAGAACAGCCCGCCCAGTGCGACGGCACCGAGCCCCAGCGAGAAGAACGGCCACGCTCTCGCGGAGTCGTAGTCCCGGTCGAGCCGGCCGGTCTCCGCCGTGTAGAGCCGCTCGGCGGCCGGCAGCAGCTCCCCGGACATCTCCTGGTTGGCGTACCGGAGATAGGCCCCGCCCAGCGGCAGCCCCTGCCGGTTGTTGGCGCGGGCCCGTTCGATCAGGCCGGTGTACCGGGGGAGACCCTGGTTGAGCGTGGCGATCTCCTGGCCGGACGGTGACGAGGCGTCGGTGGTGGACGCCGCCTTCACCAGCAGCCGTGACGCGTCCTTGATGTCCTTCTCGTACCGCGCGCGGACATCATCCGGTTCCTCGGCGCCCGCCAGGAACCCGCTGGCCGCGGCGGTGTCGGCATCGGCGAGGGAGCGGTAGATGTTCGCCGCCTCGGCGCTCAGCGGCTGGCTGCGGCTCACCACGTCGTCGGCGGCGGCCGTCCGGTCGGAGATCTCGACCGACGTCACGGCCCCGAACGCGAGGACGAGCAACGCCAGCAGGGCCCCGAGGATCTGGAGCCTGCCCGGTTCGGTCGTCGCCGCGGCGCGCAGCCGCGCCGCCGACCCGGACCAGGGGCTGCGCCGCGGCGCGGGTACGGGGGCAGGCGGCTGGGCCGGCACGTGTTGCGGTGCCGTGCGCACATTCGGCGGGTATGTCACGTGACCTCCCCCTCGGTCGCTGACGTTCGCCCTCCCCCCGGCCGATCGGGGGACGGGCACCCGGCCAGAAGTATGGCCGCAGGGACCGGCATCCACACCAGGAACGTCTGGATGGCGCACCGGTCCACGGATGCACCATGCATTCGATCAAGAGCGGCTCCGCCGATCAAGACGATCGGCGGAGCAATCCCCGAAGCGGACCGATCCCCCCATCCATGAACACGTTCGGGACAACTGATCGGTTCCCGTGCGCATGGGGCGTTCCGGCGGCCATGGGGCGCCCCCGGCCGTTCCACCCCTGTCGACACGTCAGCCGTACTGTGCGCGCAGCCTGTCGTGCACCTCCGGGGCGGCGCCCGTGCGGTCCAGGCCCAGCAGCCCGGCGCCCAGCACCGGTGGTTCCCGCACCACGCTGATCACCGCCTCCGGGGCGCGTTCGGCGAGGAGTTCGGCTATCCGGCCGTCCAACTCCGGGTGACGCGCGGCCAGCACACTGCCACCCAGCACCACCGGTGCAGCCTCGTCCAGCAGCCCGAGCCGGGTCAGCGCGACCGATGCCATCGCGACGACCTCGTCCGCCAGCCGGTGCACCAGGCCGCGTGCCACCGGGTCCCCGGCGGCGCCGGTCGCGAACAGCACCGGGGTCAGCTCGTGCCGCCGCTCGAAGTCGATGTGCCCCAGATGCACCGCCTCGATCAGTGCGTACATCGAATCGAGCCCGAAGTGCGCGGGCAGCGTGCGGGCCAGCTCGGTCGGCTCGCCACGCCCGTCCTCGGCCCGCGAGGCGAACCACATGGCCTCCTCCGCGAGCCCCGAACCGCCACCCCAGTCACCGGAGATGCGCCCGATGGCCGGGAAGCGCGCGGTCCGCCCGTCCGGCACCATGCCGACACAGTTGATGCCGGCGCCGCACACGACGGCCACCCCCCGGGGCTCGTCGACCCCGGCGCGCAGCAGCGCGAAGGTGTCGTTGCGCACCTCCACCGTCCGGCCCCAGGCCCGGTCCCGCAACGCCTCGGCCAGCGCCCGCTCCTCGACCGGGAGATCCGCGTTGGCCAGACACGCCGACACGTGCTCGACGGAGTCCACCGGCTGCCCGGACGCTCGTGCTTGCGACAGTGCCGCGCCGACGGCGGAGGCGAGGACGCCCACCGCCGTTCCGATGCCGGCCGTCGCCGGCTGGAAGCCGCCGCCGCGGACCGAGCTGAGCAGTGTCCCGTCCGGTCCGATCAGGGCGACGTCGGTTTTGCTGTTGCCGGCGTCGATGGCGAGGACGGTGGCGTTCACGCCCACGCGAGGTGCTCCCGGTTGTGTGCGATCAGTTTGTC
>NZ_JBHVWN010000067.1:0-40530 GCF_042882275.1 Streptomyces sp. NPDC058231
GTCGTCGGTCGTCAGGGCTCCGCCAAGACTCCCACCTCCGCCTTGCGATGCACGGCACCAGACCCCGCTCCCTGATCCAGCCTGATCCATACGAAAGGCCCTAGGCGAATCGGGAGCTGGGTACCGGGCCGGGTGAGTCGAGGTGGGCGCGCGGGCCGGCGGACCAGGCACTCGCGGTGGCCGTGACGAACGCGGCGAGCGTCACGTCCGAGTCATCCGGCGTCGCTCCGTCCCCTGGGTCCGGCGCGCCGTCGGCGCGTACGACATCCGCGGCGGTCTCCGCCTCGGGCCTGGCGTCCGGGGGGAGTTGCTCGGCCCCGTCGTCCCCGTTCATTCGTCATCAGCGGCGATCATGATCGAGGAACCGGCGGACCGCAACGCAATTGCCGTCGCCACGCGGCCCGCCGCGGTCGAGCGGGAGACAGCCCATGGCGCCCGTGCCCCGGTCCTGTGAGGCAGGGTGGCCGACGTCGTCGGTCAGCCCTGGTGCTTAGTCTTGCGCCATGGTGGATGGAATCGACCGCGTGGCGGACGGCTGGGACGTCCGTTCCATGCGCGGGGTGGGGGTCAGCGAAGTGGCCGTCGGCACCGTGCTGCGACTGCACGTGGGCTCGGACGGGATCGAGGTGCACAGCGCGGCAGAGCTGACGGCAGGCGGCGGTGAGACCTACAAGGTGCACGCCCTTGCCCGGATCAATCCGGGCAAGGCGACACAGCTCCTCGACAAGGTGGTCACCGAGGTCCATGTCGCCGACTCCGGCGTGCTGAGGGTGCGGTTCGCCCAGGGGTGGCAGCTGATCGTGCCGGTGGCAACCGACGCCCTCGGCTGGGTCGTTGCCGTCCGGGGCCGATACTGCCTGAGGTCCGAACCGGGTGGCGGCGTGAGGACGTCGGATCGACGTGGGGCGAGTTGAGCGGAGTCCAGGTTCCGCGCGTACGCGCCGGTTCCGGCTCGCCCGCTCCGCTCCGCAAGCTCACGTCACAACGCCATAGGATGATCGAATGCTGGGGAACGAAGGCGCGGACACCTCTGACACCGATCACAACGACTGGGCCAGGACGCGGGCCTGGGTGCAGTCCGGTCTCCCGCGGGGCGACCGCATCGACGGTGCCGAGCGGTTGCGTGGCGGGTGGACGTCACAGATGCGACGCCTGAACGTATCGGGGCCCGGTGAGACCCGCTCGTTGGTTCTCCGCTCCTTCGTCAAGCCGTTCTTCGTCGAGCACGCGGAGGGGTTGCTCACCCGTGAGGCCGACATCCTGGGGCTGCTCGGCGGCACCGACGTACCCGCCGCCGAGTTGAGGGCCGTCGACGCGACGGCGACGCACTGCGACCACCCCTCCCTGCTGATGACACTGCTCCCCGGAAGCGTTCGACTGGGTGAGGAGGGAGCCGACCGCCGCGCCGAGCTGCTGGCCCGCCAGCTGGTCCGCATCCATCGGGTACGGGTGTCGCCGGAGCACCGACCGCGCCGCTACCAGGCGTGGACCGCCCCCCACCGGGTACGGATACCCGACGTCACCGCTCGGCCCGCACTGTGGCGGCGCTCGGTGGACGTCATCCGCCGCGAACCCCCTGCGCACCGGTCCTGTTTCCTGCACAGGGACTTCCATCCCGGGAACGTGCTCTTCACCGGTCAGGACGACGAGCTCCGGATCACCGGTGTCGTCGACTGGGTGGAGACGTCCTGGGGACCGGCGGACCTGGACGTGGCCCACTGCTCCACCGCATTGGCGTTGCTGCACGGGTCCCGCGTCGCCATGTCGTTCGCCGACCGGTACGTGGCAGCAGGCGGCGTCCTGGCCGAGGAGCCGGCCGACCACCTGTACTGGCGGATGCTGGATGCTCTCGCCTTTGCCCCGGATGCCGAGAAGGTGGCCGTCCCCTGGCGCGAGCTGGGGCGGGCCGATCTCACCCCGGCGCTGCTCACCAGCAGGCTGGAGGAGTACCTCCACACGCTGTTCGACCGCTACGGCTGAGCCGCAACAACCGCTGCCACAGCCTCCACCGGTCCCACGCGGCGGGCCGGTTCACACCTTACGCACCTGCACGCCCGCCGCGGCCAGCGCGTCGACCTCTCCGTCGGGCGCGGCCTCATCGGTGACGACGGCGTGCAGGGCGGAGACGGGCGTGACGAAGGCGAGGGCCGTCCGGGAGAGTTTCGCGCCGTCGGCGACGGCGATGATGCGGCGGGCCGATGCGATCGCGGTGCGCTTGACAGCGGCGTCGTCCAAGTCGTAGGCGGTGAGGCCGTTCGCGGCGTTCAGTCCGCAGCAGCCGATCACCGCGGTGTCGAATCGCAGGGCGGCCAGTGACGCCTCGGTGAGCGGGCCGGTCAGTGCGAGCTCACCCTGCCGGGGCCGGCCGCCGGGCACCAGCAGCGTCAGGTGCGGTGCTCCGGTCAGCGCGTTCACCGCGTGCAGGGACAGCGGCAGCACCGTCAGGCGGCGGTGCTCGAGCGCACGCGCCACCTCCAGGCAGGTGGTGCCGCTGTCGAGGACGACGGACTCCCCGTCGGCGATGAGCCCGGCGACCTCGGCCGCGATGCGACGCTTGGCCTCCAGCCCCTCCTGCACACGCAGCGCGAAGGGCGGTTCGTCGCCCCGCAGCAGCAGGCTCCTCGCTCCTCCCCGGTAACGCTCCAGGATGCCCTGGCCGGCCAGGGTCTCCAGGTCACGGCGGATGGTCATCTCCGACGCGCCGGTCAGGGCAGACAGCTCCGCGACGCCGATGCTGCCTGCCCCGCGTACGGCCTCTGTGATCTGCCTGAGTCGATCTGCACTCACCATGACGGAGATGGAACACCATTCATGTTCGAAGGGCAACTTTACGAACAATAAAGATGTTCGATATGTTCGCAGCCATGGAGAGAACACTGCGGACCGGGCGACTGGTCACGACCGCCTACTTCGCCCTCAACGGCTTCGTCCTGGGCATGTGGGTCGTTCACATCCCCGCCGTCGAGCGTCACGTAGGAATCAGCCACGCCGTGCTCGGCTGGCTGCTGCTCCTCCTCGGCGCGGGAGCCTTCGCGGGGATGCGGATCGCCGGCCCGCTCACCGACCGCTGGGGCGCCCGCACCGTCGTACCGCTCGGTGCGGCGCTGTGCAGCGCCGCCGTGATCCTTCCGGGTCTGGCCACAGGTGTCTGGACGCTGGGGGCCGCGCTCGCACTGCTGGGCCTCGGTAACGGCTGCCTCGACGTCAGCATGAACGCCCACGCCATCCAGGTCGAGCACGGCTACCGGCGCCCCGTCATGTCCGCCTTCCACGCCACCTTCTCGATCGGCGGCGTCCTGGCCGCACTGGTCGGTGCGCGCACGCTCAGCTGGGGCTGGAGCCCGGCGGCCACCCTCGGCTCGGTGGCGCTCTTCGGCGTCGTCGTCGCCGCCCTCGCCTCACGTGGACTGCTGCCGCGCGTGCAGGCCACCGCCGCTCCCGCTTCGGAGGCTGCCGCAGTCGGCGCCGCCCGACCGGCGCGGGGCACCTCCCGGCGGATCCTGGTCCTGGCCACCCTCGCGTTCATGCTGATGCTCTGCGAAGGGGTGGCCAACGACTGGAGCACGCTGCACCTGCGGGACGTCCTGGATGCGCCCGCCGCCACTGCCGCTCTCGCCTACGGCGCCTTCTCCACCGCCATGACCGCGGGCCGGCTGCTCGCCGACCGGGTGGCGATGCGCTTCGGACCGGTGGCCATCCTCCGGTACGGGGCGGCCGTGGCGGCGATCGGCCTGACCACCGCCACGTTCTCCACCTCGGCACTTCCGGCACTGCTCGGCTGGGCCGTGTTCGGGGCCGGACTGTCCGGTTGTGTCCCCCAACTGTTCAGCGCCGCGGGTCACGCCGATCGGAACGCCGCCGGGACGAATGTCTCGCGCGTCGCCGGGCTGGGCTACCTGGGCATGCTGGCCGGACCCGCCGCGATCGGGCCGCTGACCCACTTCGTTCCGCTCAACCTGACGTTTCTGCTGCCCCTCGCGTTCTGCGTCGTGGCCGCGTGCACAGCCGGTGTGCTCCGGTCACCACGCGGCGCTCCCGGTCGCCTGGAGGCCGAACCGGCATGACCGACCGGAGAGACCCCGAGTCGGCCGGCAGCCGTCCCGCGGACACTCCTCCCGAGGTGAAGGAGCGGTGACACGCAACGGGCGGTGAAGGACACAGTCCTTCACCGCCCGTTCGTCGAGCGCGACCGACGCCGCTCGGCGTCAGTAGGCCCCGAACACGTTGTCGATCGAGCCGTACTTGGCGGCGGCGTAGTTGCACGCCGCGGTGATGTTGGCGACCGGGTCGTAACTGTCCATCGAGGTACCCGGGACGTGGTAGGCCTGGAACGTCGGATCGATGATCTGCAACAGACCCTTCGACGGCGTTCCGGCGGCGGCGTTCGAGTCCCAGTTGTTGATGGCCCGCGGGTTGCCCGAGGACTCGCGCATGATGTTGCGGTGGATGCCGTCGTAGCTGCCGGGTATGCCGTGCTGAGCCATGACGGCGAGCGACTCCTTGATCCAGCCGTCGAGGTCGTTCGTGTACGTCACGGGCTTCACAACGGTGACGGGGGGCTTGGTGCCGGTCGCCGTGGACCCGCTCTTGGCACCGACGGTCAGTTTCAGGCCCACCGGAATGAGGCTCGGATTCTCTCCGACCGCTGCTCGATTGTCGTTGTACAGCTGCTGCCAGCCGCCACTCACGGAATACGCCTGGGCGATCTTGTAAAGGGTGTCACCCGCGACCACGGAATAGACGGTCGGCTCGGCCTTCGGCGCAGCAATTTCCTTGACGGAAACGGCAGTCGGCACCGCAGCCCTTTGCACGGCGACGGCCCGCGCCGGCGTGGCCGACGCAGCGGTCGCACCGATCAGCGGAAGCACGAGGACGGCTCCGCCCGTGCTCACGGCGATGAATCCGTTCCTCAGTGAACTGGACTTGAAACGACGGTGCTTACCCTTTGCAGGCATGGCGTTTTCCTCTCCGTCGCCTACGAGGTGAGCTGTCGGGTTCAGACTGGAGATGTCTGGCCGCATGAGTGCGACTTCACCCCTATCCGCTCCGGATTCCGGAGCGGCGGCTTGCCTGGGTTCCCCGTTCCTGCCGTATGGGAATGAGGTCGGGTCCCCGGACGGCGGCAGGATTCGGCGTTCCATCCGGATTGCGGCGACCGTAAGCGAGAAACTCGGAATAGAACAAGACCTGAATTCCCGCTTCGCGATTCATTTTCAAGATCGAGTAACGGAAATACCGGCGGTTCAGCCCCGGGCGCGCAGCCAAATTTCTTGGCGCAGAAGGGAACCGAGCGGGGCGCCACGACTCCTCGCAGCTCGAACGTGACTCTCGCCACTCTGCCCGAAAAGGGCGATTCATCCCGTCGCCGCCGGGCGCATATTCCATGCAAAAGCCCCCTTTATAAATAAAGAGGGCGAAATTAATCAATCATCCTTTTAGTTACTTTTGTCCGTATTCTGACTTCGGGTCCTGCCCGGCCGTGGCGACGCCGACCCGCCACGACGACTGTCTGCGCTCCGGTGCGCGCCTGTCCGAAGAAGGCCGGGGTGGGCATGCGGCCCTTGCGGGCCCATGCGGTCTCCTCCCCCGTACGGCTGACAGCCGTGCAGCACGACCCCGCCCCGAGGTCCGAGCGACAGACCCCCGGCGTTCGGTGAGGCGGCGCGCCGGGCTTCCGGGCGGCCATCGACCCACCCGGGTCATTTCATCGACCCGAGGCCGGCCGGCCCTCCAGCGAGGGTGCGAGCAAACGGCGTACGACTCCGAACAGACCGACCGGAATCCGCAGCTCGTCAGTCAAGTCACGCGCCTGCCGGAGGAATTCACCGCGCGGTGCGCAGGGACCGTCGGTCCGGTGCACGATTCCGGCACCCCGTCGACCACGCCCCCTCGTACGGCGCGGTCCCGGCCGGTGAGTGCGTGCTCCGGACCGGACAACCTGCTGAACACGCCCGTTCGCAGCCGTCACGCGTCGGGCCGAGGATGCCCACACGCCGTCAGGTCGCCGAATGCGCCCTCATCGCATGCCCGCACGTCAGTGCAGCTGCTCCTCCCAGTCCGCGGGCACCGCACCCTGGGGGCCCGGGACCGGCTGCGAAGCCGGATGCGAGGTGGGCGGGAGCAGCTCCGGTGTCTCGTAATACTTCTCGGTCTCGATGTTCCACACCCAGCTCTCCCCCGGTTCGAAGCTGGCCAGGAAGGGGTGTCCCGCCTCGCGTGCGTGCTTCGTGCAGTGCTGCGCGGGTGAGGAGTCGCAACATCCGATGTGTCCGCACGCGACACAGCGCCGCAGATGAAACCACCATCCAGGTCCGTCGCCCGCCAAGCAGTCCGCACATCCCGCACCACTGGGGACCGCGCCGAGATCGATGCCTGGGATCTGGTCAGATGTCATGTGACTTGCCTCCGTGATCAGGCGCGAGCAGGTGACCTGAAGTACCCCGGCTCGATGCGCCGAGGCCATCCGCGTCCCCTTCTGCATCGTAAGGCTGGACCAATAGGAGCGCCTGCGTCCGATGTCGCTGTCCGCGTGGGCCGGAGGGAGGCGCGCCCCGTCCGGCGGGCGGTGCCGGTCTCGACCGGTCATCGGCTACGCGGGACGGGAACCGCCGAGCCGACGCCGCAGCGCGGCGATCCTGGGGTGACGTTCGTGCATTTCGGCGGCGTGACGACCGAGCTCTTCGGTGAGGCGTTCGGTCCGCTTGTCGATGTCCAGCTCGTCCAGGATGCGATCGATCTCGGCGAGCAGCGCACCGTGCAGCTGCCACTGCCTGGGGTGCTCCTGCACGTCTTCCAGCAAGAGGCCTGCCACCACATCCCGGGTGGCGCGGCTGGACGCCAGCGCGACGGCCAGCCGCAACTCGGCCTGCTCGGCGTTGGCGGACACCGGGGTGGTGATCAGCATGGCGAAGTTCTCGATGGCCTCGGCCATCTGCGCGAAGAGTTCGCGCAGCGAGACGGCGACGTCCTCGGGGAACAGCGTCTCGTCGGTCCGGGCCTTGGCCAGGTCCGTCAGGGTGCGCGCCAGCACGCGGAGTACCACCGCACAGATCTCCAGGGTGTCGAGACCGGTACGCAGGACGACGCGGTAGAGGAGGCCCTGGCGGACCCGGGGGTTGAGCATGAGGCTCTCCTCGGCCTGCCGCAGCGAGGCGTCGACGGCCACGATGTCGTGATCCAGCCTCCGGGCATCGTGCAGCCTGGCCGCCGCCTGAGGTACCGAGATGTGCCCGCCGAGCTCCTCGCCCATGGCACGGAACATCATCCCCATCTCCCGGGCCAGCGATTCGATGGACACCCCGGCGGTCTGCACCCATACGGGCGGTGCGAAGAGCAGGTTGAACAGCAGGCCGACACCGGCACCGATCAAAGTTTCCAGAATGCGGTCCCAGGCGGTGGCGGCGACCTGGGAGACGCCGAGGACGAGCATCGCGCTGATCGCGACCTCGGGGACGAACTCACCCACCCGCACCATCCTTCCGATGATCAGCGAGCTGAAGATCGTCAGGCCGAGGCTCCACCAGGTCAGGCCCACCAGGGAACTGAATCCGATGGCGATGAGCACACCGACGACCACCGAGTTGACCCGCCGGATGCCCGTGGTGAGAGTCGCGTACAGGGTGACCTGGACGACCAGAAGGGCGGTCAGCGGGGCCGTCAGCGGCGCAGGTTGGGGCAGGGTCCACACCGCTACGACATAGGCGATGACAGAGGCCCCGGTCGAACGCAGGGTCTGTGCCGCGACCGGTTCGGTGGTCCGCCGTACGAGATTGATCACTGGTGCGGAGAGTTCAGGCATTTCACTCCCCTTCCCTTGTACGGCTGCTCGCAGCCGCACCCATCCACCGGACGGGTTGTTGTGCCGTGTTCTGCCTCGACGGGTCCGTGGTACGCCGTGCGTCCCGCGGCTCCGCCCCTCCCGACCACGGGGACAGCCGGCCGCTTGACGGCGCCGGGCGCGGTAACGGTCTCGGCGCTGACCCGGTCCACTGCGTCGCGACGGTGTGCCCCCGCCCGGCGGTACGGGTGAACAGGGTGTCTCCTCCTTCGCCCCGGAAGGACCGACCGCCCCGACCGGGCATCGTTCGGCCTGTCGCAGCCCACAAGGTTCGGCTGTCCGGAACGGTGGTGTCATCGATCGCCGCCGGGGCGGCCGGACAACGGTCACGTCGAGTTCACGGTCCGCGCCGCCGCCGGTCCGGGCGACGCGGACCGTCCTGCGCGGTCAACAGGTCCGGAACCTGCGCCGGTTGCGGCCCGGCGGCGATGTCGCCGACGAGGACGATCCGGCCCGCAGCGCGCACCTCGGGCTCGGCGGGCACCGCCTCCGGAGCGGGCAGGACCGCGTGAATGTCCGGCAGGCAACGCGGTTCGGCATGGTCCCCACTGCGGAACGACAAGCACGTGAAGACGGAGCCGTTCACCTGCGGCTGAGCGGTCCGGATGGCCGGTTCCCGGGCCGGCCGGCCAACGTGAGCAGGGCAGCTGGCCGGTCACGCCGGTCGGGCGCGTGACTCGCAGCGTTCTCGTGGGCACCCGGTCGTTCGAAGGCGTGAGAGGCGGGCCCCGACGTGGCCGACGCGGTCCGGCCCCCGGGGTCCGTCAGGGACGGTCCACGCGGAAGTGGTAACAGCCGAATTCGACAGCTCGCACGTGGACCTGGGCGGTATCCGGGTCCGCGAAGGCCTCGGTGAGGGCGCGGTCGAAGGATGCGTCGGCATCCTCAGTCAGCTCCACCATGCGGCCGCCGATGATGCGCCCTCGGTCGTCGTAGCGGCGGAAGGCACGGAGAGCGCCGGGTCGGGCCCAGGGGTAGCCGGTGCTGTCCGGGGCCCGACCGCCGCAGTCATGGGCGTGTATGAAGACCGGACCCTGCTCGTCGTACGCCCCGGGCTCCGCCCCCGTCCGGGCCGCCCAGCGACGCAGCGGGGCGTACGAGACGAGCGCGATCCGGTCATCCACGACGCTGAGCCGCAGGCAGCAGCGGAGCGGAGAGCCGCCTTCCTCGTCGACGTACGGGGACATCGGACGCCCTGCGTCGTCACGGACGCGGAGTTCCTTCAGGGTCGTGGGGGTGATGGGCCGAGGTTGATAGGTGCTGGACATGCCCTTCATCGTGGCGAGGCCGGGCCCACGGTTCCGGCGGAATTCGGACGGAGCGTTCTGGGCCAACTGCCGTGCACGGACCGGCCGGCCGAGGCGCACGGCCTCGCCGTCCCGGTCGGGGCGCCCGCGGCGTATCTTTGAGCCGACCATCGAGCGCGACCCCCCGTAGGACTCCCGCGCAACCGACCGACCACCGCGGCCGACAAGACAGCAGGACACCCGTGAGCTCCACGTCTATCCGTTTGATCGAGCCCTCCGACGGCCCCACACTCGCCGGCCTGCTCTCCCGGGACAAGCAGGCGTATGCGCGCTGGCTGCCGGCGAGACCGGCAGAGTTCTACACGCCCGACGGGCAAGCCTCGGTCATCGATGCCCTTCTGGCCTCCCACGGCGAGGGGCTCTCGTGGCCCGGCGTCGTGCTCTCCGACGAGGCCGTCATCGGGCAGGTCAACATCAGCTCGATCCTGCGCGGCCCGTTCCAGAAGGGATTCCTCGGCTACTGGGTCTCCTCTCTCCACCAGGGGCTCGGGCACACGAGCCGTGCCGTCGGCCTGGCGCTGCGGATCGCCGAAGACGAGCTGAACCTGCATCGGCTGGAGGCACACACCCAACTGGAGAACCTCGCGTCTCAGGCGATCCTCCGCAGGCACGGATTCAGTTCCTGGGGCATCGCCCATGACCACTTCTACGCCGACGGCGCATGGCGCGACGAAGTGTTCTGGGAGAGAAAACTGACCGACGGGCCCGCCACTTGAGGGCTTGCGGGGAAGCAAGGTGTTGCTTCCCCGCAAGCCCTTGGCCTCGCCGTTCCCGGTCGGGGTGCGGCTGAAGGTCGGGCAGGAACGCAAAAGTGCCTTCCTGAGCTGGGACGGTGGAAGGCCTCCACGCCGAAGGCATGGCAACTGCCGGCCGCCGTCGACGAATCCGGGGGCGCCGGTCCGCCCGGCCTCCGCCGTCCGGGACCGCTGCGGTCGTTCCGGTCCGGTGCGGTCGTCGGGTATCTCCCCGCCTGGCAGGGGGAGTTCGCAGTGCTCTGCAGTCAGGGTCCGGCCTTCGGCCGGCAGCCGGCTCCGGAGAGTTCGCCGGTCCGACCGTGTCACCCTCACCTTCGGCGGATGCGTTTCCCGGCCCGGACTCAACGGCACAGGTCGGTCTCCTGCCGCATGTGTGACAGTTTCTCGGGATTGCGCACGGCGTAGAGCCCGGTGATGAGGCCGTCGTCGATGCGTACCGCGACGACGGTGTCGATCACGCCGTCGAACCGGAGGATCAGCGCCGGAGAGCCATTGACCTGTGCCGGCCCCAACGACGACGACGCGGCGATCCTGCCCAGGCCGGCAGCCAGCAGGCGGGCCACCTTGTCGGCCCCCGTGACGGGCCTGAGCACGGCCTGCTTGACTCCGCCACCGTCACCCAGGAGGACGACATCCGGCGCGAGGATGTCGAGCAGGCCCTGCAGATCGCCGGTCCCGACCGCCCGTCGGAAGGCATCGAGCGCCTCCCGGGTCTCGGTCGGGGAGACGACGCCGCGCGGTCGGCGCGCCGCGACGTGGGCCCTCGCCCGGTGCGCGATCTGGCGGACCGCGGCCGGGCTCCTGTCGACGGCTTCGGCGATCTCGTCGTACCCGAGGTCGAAGACCTCGCGCAGCACGAACACCGCCCGCTCGGTCGGCGCGAGGGTCTCCAACACCAGCAGCATCGCCATCGAGACGCTGTCGGCCAGCTCGACGTCCTCGGCCACGTCGGGCGCGGTGAGCAGCGGCTCGGGCAGCCAGGAGCCGACGTAGGACTCCCTGCGGCGGCCGAGTGTGCGCAGCCGGCTCAGTGCCTGGCGCGTGGTGATCCGGACCAGGTAGGCGCGCTGGTCCCGTACCGTCCCGAGATCGACACCCGACCACCGCAGCCAGGTCTCCTGCAGGACGTCCTCCGCGTCGGCGGCCGAGCCGAGCATCTCGTAGGCGACGGTGAACAGCAGATTGCGATGGGCGACGAACGCGTCGGTGGCGGGATCCGTGCATCCGCCGCCGTCAGCCCGTCCGGCCGCGTCGTCCGTACGCTCGCTGTGCTCGCTCTTCACCGGCTGCTCCTGCCTGTTGGCTGTCGACGGGTGCCCTGCACACAGGACGCCGGTTCCCGCGGCTCTGTGACACCCGTGAGTGGTGACGCACATCACACGACCGCCCCGTCACAGAGGGCGGGCCGCCGGCATCTCGTGTTCGTTCAGTGCCACGCCACGAGTGAGGAAGCAGTCATGGACACCCGATTCAACATGTTCGACAACGAGATCGCCGCCAAGTTCGCCAAGCGGTTCGCCAACGCCGCCCTGGTGATCCACCGGTCGCCGCTGCCGGAGTCCACGCAGGAGCTGGTGTCGCTGCGCGCCAGCCAGATCAACGGCTGCGGTTGGTGCATCGACATGCACACCAAGGAGGCCGTGGCCGCCGGTGAGTCCGCGGTCCGGCTCAACCTGGTCGCCGCCTGGCGCGAGTCCACCGTGTTCACCGAGGCCGAGCAGGCCGCGCTGGCGCTCGCCGAGGAGGGCACCCGGCTCGCCGACACCCACCAGGGCGTGTCCGACGAGACCTGGGCCCAGGTACGCAAGCACTACGACGACGACGGGATCGCCGCGCTGGTCTGCTTGGTCGCCCTGATCAATGCGGCCAACCGGCTCGCCGTGATCGTGCACCAGCGGGGAGGATCCTACGAACCCGGGATGTTCGCCGCCGCGTTCAACTGATCGGCAGGCGCATCCGGCCCGGCCGGGGATCACACGATCCGGGCCGGTCCGGTCCGGGTGAGGCCGGAGCCGCCCACCGGAGGGGTGTCCGGACCGCCGAACCCCCGGCTCGCGCACAGAGCGCGGCGAGCCACAACTCAGAGTGGTCATCGGCTCGTTCCACTCGATGAATGCACGGTGCATGAATGTGCGAACCGGTCAGTCCCTGCCCGGCACAGCCCTTCCACGCCGGAAATCGCACACGCACCCGGCACCGCGCGGTCGGCACGAACGAGGTAAGGGGGTAATGATGGTGTGAACAAGCCGATGTCACTTCAACGATGGCGAGAACCGACCGGCGGCCTGACCGGGTCGAAAGCGAAAACGCCGCTGTGACCTCCTGTTCTTCATGCCTCCGGCTGTGTCCGGGCAGCGTCGCGGTCCTCCCCACTTGGCATTCGTCCCAGGTGCCACGGTGGCCGGACAACCCGCCCTGCAGTTCCCGCGGCGGCCGATCGGCTCCGCCCCGGGATCTCGGAGCAGAGAAGAGCCTCCGGTGAAACACCTAGCCGAGTACCTTCGCGACTCCCCCGACGCTGCCGGCCGTGTCCGTACGCGGCCCGTATCGACCGCCGGCGACTGGGCTCTGCTTCTCCTCCGGCTCACGTTCGGTCTGCTGATGGCAGGGCACGGCGCCCAGAAGCTCTTCGGCGTCTTCGGGGGCGACGGTCTCACCGCCACAAGCAAGGCGTTCGCCTCACTCGGATACCACCCCGGCACGGTCTACGCCGTCATCGGTGGCGGATCCGAGTTCCTGGGAGGTCTCGGTCTCGCTCTGGGGCTGTTCACGCCACTGGCAGCGGCCGCCCTGATCGGCGTGATGATCAACGCCATGGTGACCGTCACCGCAGTGCACGGAATATGGGAATTCAAGGGCGGCGTGGAGTACAACGTGTGCATCGCGGTCGTCGCGCTCGCCGTGGCCGCCCTGGGGCCCGGACGGTACGCCCTGGACCGCCCCTTCCGCTGGGGGAAGGGCGGTTGGTCCGAAGCCGCCCTCGCACTGGGCCTCGGCGGCGCGGGCGCCGCCCTCGCACTGTGCCTATGAGCGAATCGGCCCCACCGCTCGGCGTCGATCGCCACAGCGACGACGACCGGCCCTGTGCGCGGGTCACCGGCGGCCGGTCGCGCGGATCTCGGTCGCCGCACCCGCACCGGGCGTCCCCGACCGTGTGGACACCCGCTCACGGCGCAGGGTCTGGTGCACCGACCAGACGACGGACACGAGGGGCACTGCGACCACCGCACCCAGCACCCCCGCCGCGATCGCGCCGCCGATCACCGAGAGGGCGACCACCACCGGATGCAGGCGGACGGCCCAGCTCATCACGATCGGGTGCAGCAGGTGGCCCTCGATCTGGCCGATCACGACAATCAGCGCGATGACGACGGCCGCGACGATCGGGCCCTTCGACGCCAGCGCCACCACGGCGGCGACGCCGAGGGCGATGGGCGAGCCGATCAGCGGTACGAAGGCGGCGAAGAACTCCAGCAGCATCAGCGGAAGTGCCAGCGGCACTCGGAGCACGAACAGCGCGAGTCCGACGAGCAGGGCGTTGGTGGCGGCCACCAGAACGATGCCGCGGGTGTAGCCGGTGAACGTCCGCCACGCCGCCCGGCCCGCGATCTCCACCCGGTCCCGCGCCGTCACCGGAAGCTGTTCGCGCAGCCAGTCCCACTGCCGGTCGCCCGAGTGGATGAAGAAGACCGAGCAGAACAGCGCGAGAACGAACACGGTCAGCACCTCCACCAGCCGGCCCACACCACTGAGCGCCGTGCTGATCAGAGTGGACTGATGACTCGACAGGAACTGCCCGATCCGCTTCTGCAGGTCGGACAGGGCGCCGGGGTCCAGCCGGAACGGTGGTTCCTCCAGCCAGCGCTCGATCCTGGCGAGCCCCTCGCTGAACTGCCGCTCCAACCCTTCGCGTTCCCCGGCGACCGCCTCGCCGACGAGCGACAGGACTCCGAGGAACAGGACGATGCTGCCGACCAGCGCCAGTGCCACCGCGAGCGGCCGCGGCATCACCCGGGCGAGGACGTCCACCACCGGGCGCAGCATCGCGGTGACGACCAGGCCGAGAAATACCGCCACCGCAATCTCGTGGAACCGTCCCAGCGCCGAGAAGACGGCGTACACGACCGCTCCCACGACCAGGATCCGCCAGGCGTAGGCGGCGGCGGTACGAAGCATCGGAGGCACCGGCGATGCGTGTGCCAGGCGGGCCGGCGCCTCGTGCGAGCCCGGGCGCCGCCGTGCCGCGGGGCCGCCGACACGCGGCGCCGCACGGGTCCGGCGCCTCCGTCCTGCCGGCGCGGAGCCGGGGTCCGAGCTGTCGGGCTGCGTATGCGATCGCCTGGGCATTCCTTGCTGGTACCAGGCTGCGGCGCACCGTACCGGTTCCCGCGGCCGCAGACACGCGAAGTCACCCGACAGGCGCAGTCGCCTGGTGGATCGCGGGCTGTCGCCGTACGACCGTCGTCACTGGACGTGCGTCGTACACCTCCCGGCGTCGACGGTCGGGATGCGACGACGGTCAGGAGCTGTGCAGCCAGATACGGAGCGGGCCGAGCGTGGCGAAACCGTTGTCGAGGGCGGGCGTGAGATCGTCCCCCTGCTCGTAGCCGACGGCCGGCAGTCCGGGGAAGTGTTCTCCGGCTGCGGTGAGGGCACCTGCCCAGACGGCGGCCACATCGCTGTGGTCGACGGCGAAGACGTTGGAGATGCCCACCAGACCCGCGCTGTGATTGAGGACCGCGCCGCCGGCGAACCTCGCCCCGTCCAGAACGGCCACCACCCGCACGGACGGGTCGTCCAGCAGTTCCGGCCGGAAGATGTCCGGGGTCTCGCCGTCACCGTGCCAGGCTGCCTGCCAGTCACGGAGTCGACCGGCCGAGACGACCCACTCGGTCCGCAGACCCGTGGTCGGTGCTACCGGGATGCCGGCCGGGCGGTGGATCCACGCGGCGTCGAAGAGCTCGACGAAACCGTCCGACGAGAGATCGAGCGTGCCGAAACTGTCCTTGACCGAGCAGCCGGGTGACGCGGTGTCGATGCCGGGAAGGATGTCGGCCGGCACCGCGTCGGGGCGCAGCGTGACGGCGTCCGGGTAGTACGGCGGCGTCCGTCGGGCACTCGTCCAGGCCGCCTCACCGAAGGTTCCGGGGGTTCCATGGGTCCGGGAGACCGTGGCGCACCATTCGGCGTTGTTCCGGGCTGCGGCGACACCGAGCGAGTTGATGTTGGTTGAGGTCACCCGGCACAGGGTGTCATCGACCGAGGTCGAACGCACGCGCGTTTCAGTCTCTCCTCAGCGGCAGGGCACCGTGGGCGATCCCGAAACGGCCTGCGCCGCAAGGTGGTTGGCCGATCCCGAACCGTGGCCCGTGGACCTGACCGTGAACACCCGGCCCCGGGTCGGACGCACTGAGCCGGTTTCGACGACCGGCCGGCGGATGTGCCGACTTCCCGAAGTCATCAGCCGGGCGGAAGCCATGCCCCCTGTGCCAGTCTTCCGCCCATGTCGAAACCCACCAGTCGCTCGCGGCTGCTCCGGAACCCTGACTACGTCCGCTTGCTGAGCGGACAGACGATCAGTTCGCTCGGCTCGGCGATGAGTACGTTCGCCTTTACGCTGCTCGCCACCACACTGACGGACTCGTTGGCCCAGGTCGGTCTCGTGGCGTCAGCGTTCGGTCTGGGAACGGCCATCACGGCACTCCCCGCCGGCGCGCTTGTCGACAGACTGAATCGCAAACGCGTTCTCGTGGCCTGCTCGACTGCCGGATGCCTGTCGTACGGGTCCGTCGCAATTGCCGGATACGCGGACCGGCTGACGATCGCGCATCTCGTGCTCGTGTCGTTCACGAGCGGCATCAGCCGGGCGTTCTTCCTGCCGGCGCAGAATGCGGCACTTCGGCACATTGTCGATGAGCGTGCCATGGGAAGCGCGATGGCCGCCAACGAGGGGCGTGAGCACGTTGCCAACCTGGTGGGCGCTCCCCTCGGCGGTGCGCTCTACAGCATCGGGCGAGTCATTCCGATCGGAGTCGACGCCGTCTCGTACGCCCTGATGACGGTCTTACTCGTAACCATTCGCCGCCCTCTGCCCGCTCCGGTCGCAGACCGCCGCGAGCCGATCCTGCCGGCCATCAGGAGCGGGATCGTCTGGCTGATTCAGCAGAAGGCGATCCGCGTCATCGCCCTGGTGGCGACCCTGCTCAATTTCTGCGTCGGCGCGATCCTGATCGTGCTCGTCATCAATCTGCAGCGACAAGGTGTTCCGGCTCCGGTGATCGGCCTGCTGGAGACAGGAATCGGTGTCGGCGGACTCCTGGGCGCCATTGCCGCACCTTCCGTAATTCGCCGTTTCACCACGGGTCGAATAGCCATCGCCGCAGGCTGGATGATTGCCATGTCGTTCGCTGCCACATCCATGACTACGCGTCCGGCCGTTCTGGTTGCACTTCTCTCGTTGGCGGTCTTCACGGTACCGGCCCTCAATTCAGGAATCTTTGGGTACCAGGTAATTACCACCCCCGACCACATGCAGGGCCGGGCACAGAGCACAATTGGCTTCATGGCCATGAGCATCAGTCCGCTCGCTCCTGTCCTCGGCGGGGCATCCCTTGACCGCTTCGGGATGCAGCCGACCGTCCTGGCCTTCTCCGTGCTACTGACCATCGGTGCGCTCGCGCTCACCTCGAGCCGTCCCATCCGGACGATTCCCCTGCTCTCCGAGGTCGGGGCTCCTCGGCCCGAACCCGCCGGGACCCCGTCGGCCGAACCCGTCCCTTCGCCGACTGGCGGCTCCGGTCAGGACCGTGCTCCGAGTGCGGACGAGTAGCGGCTCCCCTTGGACCACGGGACAGCCCCCGGGCTCACATTCGTGCGGAACGGCGCACCATTTCGCGCCGGGCACCGCTGCGTCGAGCGGCCGCTCGTAGGGTGATGGGCGTGATCGCTCGCGAGGACGCAGTGCGGACGCGCCGTGGTTGGCGACCGGGTTATCCGGCCGCGGCGGTGGTGTTCGCCATCGGGATGGCCGGGACGACACTGCCGACACCGTTGTACGGCCGCTACCAGGAACAGATCGGGTTCTCCGAGCTGATGGTGACCGTCGTCTTCGCCGTGTATGCGGTCGCGGTCATCACCGTGCTGCTCGTCGCGGGGAACTACTCCGACGAGGTCGGCCGCCGGCCCGTGCTGCTGCTCGCCATGGCTCTGTCGGCCGCGAGTGCGGGTTGTTTCCTCCTGGAGAGCGGCCTGCCTCTGCTCTTCGTCGGACGGCTGCTGTCCGGCTGCGCGGCCGGTCTGCTGAGCGGCGCGGCGACCGCGGCCGTCATCGAACTCGCCGGTCCCGGGCAGAAGGCGCGGGCCGGGTTCGCCGCCACCGCGGCGAACATGGGTGGTCTGGGCTGCGGGCCGCTGCTCTCCGGCTTGCTCGCGCAGTACACGCCCTGGCCGCTGACGCTGCCGTTCCTGGTCCACCTGGGACTGGTGGCTGTGGGATGTGCGATCACCTGGTTCCTGCCGGAGACCGTGGACGAGCCGAAGCGGTGGCCACCTCTGAAGCCGCAGGGGGTCGCGGTGCCACCGGAGGTGAGGAGCGTGTTCACGCCCGCGTCACTGGCGGCGTTCGCGGGCTTCGCGCTACTCGGACTGTTCACCGCAGTCGCGCCGAGCTTCGCCGCGCAGACGCTGGGTGTGCACAATCTGGCTGTCTCCGGGGCCGTGGTCTTCTCCGTGTTCCTCGCATCGACCGTCGGACAGTCCTTGACCCAGCGGATCGGCGTCCGCCTCGCACTCCCCTTGGGATGCGGCATTCTCATCGTGGGTCTGCTGTTCGTGGCGTCGTCGCTGATCGCCGAATCCATGCCGCTGCTCGTCCTGGGTGCCGTGTGCGGCGGCGCCGGCCAGGGGCTGGCCTTCCGCTCGGCACTCACCCTGGTCAGCGGCGCGGCCCCGGCCCACCGTCGGGGCGGCACGATTTCGGCGTTCTTCGTCGTCGCCTACGCCGGGATCTCGGTGCCGGTGGTCGGGGTCGGCGCCATGGCCACCTGGCTCGGGCTGCGCCGAGCCGGACTGATCTTCACCGGATGTGTGATTCTGCTGGCAGCCGGCGCCGGAGCGTACGCCGCACGGCGACCGCCGCCGGTGGACGCAACCGATCGTCCGTAGAGCACGCGCAACGGCGGTGTCGCTGCCGACCGCGGCCCGGGTGTTCGCGGGTGCCCGCAGCTGGAGCCGCACCACGGTGCGGAACACGACGACACGCGTGTGCCGCACCGTGCGGTGGTCCGGGACGAATGTGATCCTGGGAGAAGGACGAGCGGGCAGGGGGCCGGCCATGGGCCCTGAGAGGGACACCGGTGGTACCACGTCCCGTGCGTGTCCACGCCCCGGCCCGGCCCTGCGCCGGGTCGGCAGCGCGCTGCGGCACGGCACGGACGGCTCGGCCTACGCGGGCCGCAGAGCCGTCCGGGTGACGCTCGCGGCCGTCGTCGCCTTCTACATCGGTCTGTACGGCCTGCACGATCCCGTCGCCGCCACGTACGGCCTGTTCGCGGCAGTGTCCATGGCCGGTCTGTCCCGTATCCCCGGCACCGGGCGCCAACGCGCCGTCGTCGAGCTCCGGGTACTCCCCGTCGGCTGGGTGCTCGTGACGGCCGGGACGCTGCTCGCGGTACACACCTGGGCGGCGGTCGCGGGGACACTGGTCTTCGGCTTCCTGCTCTCGTTCGCGGCGGTGGCCGGTCCACGCCTGGCCGGGGCGGCTCCCGGCCTGCAACTGCTGTACATCCTGCCGTGCTTCCCTCCGTACGCGCCGCAGACCCTGGGGGAACGGCTGGGCGGGATGACGCTGGGCATCCTGCTGCTCGTGCTCGCCGAGGTCCTGCTGCTGCCCGACCCGCCCGTCGCCTCCTACCGGGCCCTGTCGGCCGACGCGGCCATGACCGCGGCGCGGTGCGCGACCGAGCTGGCCCGGCCGCCATGGTCGCTGTCGCCCGAGACGCACGCTGCCGCACGGTCGGCCGGCGACGCACTCCGCCCCTTCCGGGTGCCGGAATCGGAGCGTCCCGCCGGACCTGGGCGGCGGGAGCGGGCGCTCTCGCAGACCGGTATGGCAGCGCGCGTTCTCCTGGCCCGGTTGCAGAAGATGCCGGGGCCCGGCCCCCGGAGTCCGTATCCTCCGTCCCTCGCGCTGCTGCACGAGGTCGCGGCATCGGCCCGGCTGACCGCCGCCGCACTGCGCACCGGCCGTCCGGCCGGCCCGGGACGTCTGTGGAACGCGCTGGCCGTGTATCGGCGGTCGCGCACAGGGCCGCTGAACGAGGCGACGACACCCGGAACCACCACCATGGTGATGCGCCGTCAGGCGATGCTGATGGAGGCCGCCCACGCCGGGATGGCGCTCGCCACCGCCTCCGATCTCGCCCTGGGACGGCGACTCGGGCCCTCGGAGACGCAGGACGGCAGCTTCTGGTACGCGGGGCGCTCCACGGTCCGCCTGTGGGGGCATCGGCTGATGGGGCATCTGAGCCCCCGTTCGGTGTACTTCCAGAACGCGATGCGCATCGGTCTGGCCCTGGCAGCCGCCCGTACCGTGGCCGGAGTCGACTCCCTCCCCCACGGATTCTGGGCCATGCTGGCCGCTCTCACCCTGATCCGCACCACTGCCGCGCAGACGGGTACGGTCGTGCGCCAGGCCCTCGTCGGCGCGCTGCTCGGTGCGCTGGCAGCCGCGGCCCTGCTGGTGTTCGCCGGGGGGAGCACCACTGCCTACGCCGTGGTGCTGCCGGCCATCATGCTGGCCACGTTCTGGATCGGTCCGACGCGTGGTGTGGGATGGGCGCAGGGCATGTTCACCCTGGTGGTGTCCACCGTCTTCGCCCAGCTCGCGCCGGCCACCTGGCAACTGGCCGAGGTCCGCTTCCTGGACGTTCTCACCGGCAGCGTGATCGGTCTGGCCATCGGGCTGCTCGCCTGGCCACGGGGTGCCCAGGAGGAACTGCGCCGAGACGTCGCCGTACTCCTGCGCGCCATCGGTACGACGATCGCCTCGACCACATCGGTCCGTGCCGAGGATCCGGTGGAGACACAGCGCAGCCAAGTCGCGCTGCGGCACGCCCTGACGCTGGCGGAATCGTCGTTCGCGCAGTACCAGAGCGAGCCGCGCGGGCCCGGTACCCCGGGGGCGGACTGGCAGGCGACGCTGATGACCGGGCACCACGCCCTGCGCGGGTCCCAGCGCCTGCTGGAACCGGGGGACGCTGACGGGATCCGGTCGCTCGGGGGTGTGTGCCGGGAGGGAGTGGCCCGGGACGGTGACGAACTGGCCGGACGGTACGTGCTGGTCGGCGCCCTCCTGGCATCGGCACAGCGGCCGCCGTCGGGGTGCCGTCGTCCGGAACCGGACGTCCTGCCGGCAGACACCCCCGCCCCGCCGGTCTACTACGACGCCGAGGCATGGCTGCGGGGACTCGCCGTCGATCTGGACCACATCACTGCGGCCACCGCCACCACCATGGCCGGGCCGCTGCCGGAGGAGAGAGACTGAGCCGGCCGGTCGACCCTCCGCGGGCGGCACAGGGGCGGTCCCGTACACCTCGCGGCCCGGGACGCACCCCGTTGCGTCGCCAGCATGCGGCACGAACCGCCACAGGTTCGGGCCGGGTTCCGGGGCGTCAGTCAACGCGCATGGATCCGAGGGAAGTTGCTGTGGCAGACTGCGCCGTCGGAGCGGTTCGACTCATCGGTAACGGAGCATGTCATGACGGCAGGGATGTCCCACACCCCGATCGACACCAGTAGGCCCCACTCCGCGCGGGTGTACGACTGGCTCCTGGGCGGGAAGGACAACTACCCCGTCGACCAGGCGGTCGCGGAGCAGTTGCCCGCCGAGGCGAAGGTCGGTGCGCACCAGAACCGCGCGTTCATGAACCGTGCGACTGCCTGGCTCGCCGGCGAGGGGGTCACCCAGTTCCTGGACATCGGCACGGGCATCCCGACCGCTCCGAACCTGCATCAGACAGCCCAGGAGATCAACCCGGCCGCCCGGGTCGTCTACTGCGACAACGACCCCATCGTCCTGCGTCACGCGGAGGCGCTGCTGATCAGCAGCCCGGAGGGGGCCACCGACTACGTCCCGGCGGACGTGCGCGAACCCGCCGGGATCGTGTCGGCCGCGTGCAGGATTCTGGACTTCGACCGGCCGGTGGCCTTGTCGCTCCTGGGACTCCTGCACTTCCTTCCGGACGCGGACGATCCGTACACCATCGTCCGCACCCTGGTGAGCACGCTGGCTCCGGGCAGCTACGTGGTGCTGTCCCAGGGGGCGTCCGATGTGAATCCCGAGCGGGGGGAGCAGGGCGCAGCCGAGTACGGCAAGGGCGGCATCCAGCTCGCGCTGCGTACCCGCAACGAGTTCGCCCGCTTCCTCGACGGCCTCGACATCGTCGAACCGGGTCTGGCGACGGCGCCCGAATGGTTCCGGAACACCCCTGCTCCCGAGCCCGAGTTCAGCGGCCTGTACGTCGCCGTCGCACGCGTCCCGTAGGTCGCGGTCACAACAGGAACTGACCACTTTTCACACAGACGCGTACCAGGCACCGTTCGACGCCCGGGTCGGCGACAACGGTGGTGGCGGCGTACGGGCAGTCCGCGCGTCGCCGCCGGGCGGGCCCGTCCACTGGCCGCCACCCGCCCGGCAGCGGGGCCTTCCGGGGGCCCGTCGGGGCGCCCGGGCCCCGTGACCGTCCACCACGGGCTGCGGGCAAGGTCGGCAGCCACGGCAGCAGCACCGGACCCGACAGTCGCGCGGACGCTCTCGACACCGCCTCAGCGCGGTCGAAACCGCGTGCGGAGTGTCTCGCGACGGCAGCCACCATCCCGGGCGGAGCCGCTCCGGCCGACGAGGAGAACTCCGACCCGCAGCCGCCGCACCCGTGACGGACAGTCACCTTCGCTCCGGATCCCACGTCCCGGTCACCACTCGGATGAGCCATGGGATCCGCCGTACACCTGCGGGCACAATCTCCACAACGCACCTCAACACCGCCGCATGTAACGGGAGATGGCGTCCACGGCGCACCGCCGGACACCACGCATCAGGGCGCCTCGACATCGATCCGCCCATCGCAGGCACACCACCCCCGTCGGCTCCCGGTCCGTAACAGGGAGTTCTCATCGGACCGTTCGCGCAGAGCTTCCCAGCTGGGACGAGGCCCGCCCGGACTGTCGTACGCCGCAAAACCTTGACACCCCGAAGCGGCAGGAGGAGCATCCTCACGTCGTTGACAACGTTGTCGGAACGGCGCCGTTCCGGAGTGGTCGCGGCGCACCCGTTCCCACCCCGTTGACCGTCCGTCACACACGAAGGGCAGGATCGGTGTCAGACACGCACAACCGTCGGACGCACCCCGGGCTCAGAGCTGTCAGCTGCGTCGCGGTGACCGCCATGGCCGCGCTGGGGTTGGCTGCCACGGCCGCCCCCGCCTCGGCGGCATCCCCGCACGACACCGTCAAGGATCCGGTGTCGTACGTCCACCCGCTGATCGGCACCTCGAACGCGGGCAACACCTACCCGGGCGCCGTGCAGCCGTTCGGCATGCTGGCCTGGAGCCCGCAGAACTCGAGGGGCAAGCAGGTCTCGACACCCGCTCCCGGCGGCTATCAGTACGACGCGACGAAGATCCGCGGCTTCAGTCTCACCCATCTCAACGGCGTCGGGTGTTCCGGCGCCAACGGCGACATCCCGATCATGCCGTACGTGGGTGACGTCGACTCCTCCCCCACCGCGGACACCACCGACGCGAAGTACGCCAGCACCTTCTCGCACGCCGACGAGACCTCCTCGCCCGGCTACTACAAGGTGGGTCTGGCCAGCGGCGCTTCCGCGGCACTCACCACGACCGCACGCACCGGCTCGGGGCAGTTCGGGTTCCCGGCGGGCAAGCCTGCGAGCATGCTCTTCCGCACCTCGAACTCGGAGAGCGGCAGCACCGGCGCCACCGTGAAGATCAACAAGGCGGACCGGACGGTGACGGGCTCCGTCACCGCGGGCAACTTCTGCGGTCCGCAGAGCGCGAACAACCGCAAGGACCTCTACACGCTCTACTTCACCGCCCACTTCGACAAGGCGTTCGCGAAGGTCGGCACCTGGACGGACGGCACCGTCGAGCCCGACTCCACCTCCGCCTCCGGAGGTACGGGGTACAGCTCGTCCGGCAACCCCGTGGAGGGCAAGGGCTCCGGCGCGTACATCACCTTCGCCGACGGAACCACCCTCGCCCAGGCCAAGGTCGCCGTCTCCTACGTCAGCCCGGAGAACGCCGAGGCGAACCTCCGCGCGGAGAACTCGCCCCGGAAGAGCTTCGACTCCGTCAAGGAGCAGGCCGCCAAGGTCTGGAACAAGGCCCTGAAGGCGATCGAGGTGGGCGGCGGTACCGACGCCCAGCGGTCCACCTTCTACACCGCGCTCTACCACTCCATGCTGGAGCCCACCCTGACCAGCGACGTGGACGGCCGCTATCTCGGCGCCGACCGCAAGCCGCATCGGCTCGCCAAGGGGCAGAAGGCGCAGTACGGCACCTTCTCCGGATGGGACCAGTACCGCGCGCAGGTGCAGCTGATGACGCTGCTCAATCCGCGGGCGGGCAGCGACTACGCGCAGTCCCTCTACAACTACGCGGGCCAGCGCAGCGGCGAATGGGATCGCTGGCTGCTGGAGAACGGCAAGACGAGCGTGATGTCGGGCGACCCCTCGGACGCGGCGCTCGCCGGGATCTACGCCTTCGGCGGCCATGACTTCGACGTCGAGGGCGCGCTGAAGTCGCTGGTCGAGGCGGCGACGGTGCCGACGGCGAACGACTCGGACAGCTCGGGCTGCAATGTCGAGTGTGTGGGCCAGCGGCCCGCGCTCGACAAGTACATGGAGCTCGGTTACGTGCCGGCGGACGGCTGCCACTGCTGGG
Organism: Streptomyces sp. NPDC058231; assembly: GCF_042882275.1. Classification (NCBI taxonomy): domain Bacteria; kingdom Bacillati; phylum Actinomycetota; class Actinomycetes; order Kitasatosporales; family Streptomycetaceae; genus Streptomyces; species Streptomyces sp. NPDC058231. The sequence continues at coordinate 23,858 of NZ_JBHVWN010000067.1, forward strand.
GAGGCGCGGCCGAGACGCTGGAGGACGCGGCTGCCGACTACGGCCTCTCCGAGCTCTCCCGGCAGATCGGGAAGACCGCCGACGCGAAGAAGTTCCTGGACCGTTCGGGGAACTGGACCAACGTCTTCGACGCCAACGCCACCGCGCAGGGCGGTTACATCCGCGACCGCAAGGCCGACGGCACCTGGGCGGGCACCTTCACGCCGGGCACCGGCACCGGTTTCGTCGAGGGGTCCAGCGCGCGGTACACCTGGATGGTCTACTCGGACATCGCGGGGCTCGCCAGCGCGATGGGCGGCGACGACGCCGCGGCGAAGCGACTCGACGCCTTCTTCCGCACCCCGGACGGGAAGTTCGACTTCACCGCGCGGGACGCCACACGCTACGACGCGACCAACGAACCGGACATCAACGCGCCGTACCTCTACAACTACCTGGGAGCTCCGTACAGGACCCAGGAGACGGTCCGCGCGGAGATGGACCAGCTGTGGACCGACACCCCGGGCGGCATCCCCGGGAACGACGACGCGGGCACCATGTCGTCCTGGTACGTCTTCTCGGCGCTGGGCATGTACCCGCAGAACCCGAGTCGCGCCGATCTGGTCCTCTCCGCTCCGCTGTTCCCGCACGCGGTGGTGCACACCGGGCACGGGAAGACCATCACGGTCGACGCACCGGCCGCTTCGGCGGACAACACGTACATCCACGGCCTGAAGGTCGACGGCAGGACGTCCGGCAAGCCGTGGGTCCCCGCCTCGTTCGTCACCCGTGGCGGCACGCTGGACTACACCCTCGGCGCCACGGCGGACACCTCCTGGGGCAGCGCGGCGGCCGACGTCCCGCCGTCCTTCCCCGGTGGTGGGGTGAAGTACTTCACCGGCGCGACTCCGGACCAGCTGAAGATCGAGCCCGGTTCGGGCAGCGCGGAGACGACCGTCAAGGTGCAGACCCTGGAGGCCCAGGCCACCGAGATCCACTGGACGGCGAAGCCGCCGGCCGGTGTCACCGTCACGCCCGCGGAAGGCGACTTCACCGTCCCGGCACGCGGTTCGGTGAGTGCGAAGCTGACCGTGTCGGCCGCGGCGGACACGGCCGAGGGGCACTACACGATCCCGGTGACGCTGAAGTCGTCCTCCGGCGCCGAACTCCCGAAGACGTCGGCCGCGGTGACCGTCGCCGAGAAGAACGGCATGCTGTGGAACCGCAACAGCACCGGCATCTCCACCGACGACGACAACCCGCAGGCCAACTTCGACGGTGAGGGCTGGAGCTACTCGGCCGAGGCGCTCGCCGCGGCGGGCACGACACCCGGCGGAACGGTCTCGTCCGGTGGCTTCGAATTCAGCTGGCCCAAGGTGGGCGCGGGCGACCCCGACAACATCGAGGTGGCCGGCGGCAGCCCGCAGGTGCTGAACGTCCCCTCCGCGCAGGGCGACACCAAGCTGAGCCTGCTGGGCAGCGCGGCCGAGGGCTCGGCCAGCGGCAAGGTGACGCTGACGTACACCGACGGCACCACGCAGCAGGCCGAGATCGGTTTCAGCGACTGGACGCTGGGCGGCGGCACGCAGCAGCCGTCGTTCGGCAACACGATCGCGGTCCACACCACGTACCGTGACGTCCAGGGCGGGGGCAAGGACCCGGTGGGCACCGAGATCTTCGCCACCGCCCCGATCGCTCTCCAGGCGGGCAAGCAGCTGGCGAGCGTGACCCTGCCCGCCACCACGGACGGCGGCGTGATCCACATTTTCGCGGTGGCCACCGCCTGACTCATCTGATCGGAACGGGCCGTCGGGGCCGGGGGGCCCACCCCGCCCGGCCGGCCCCGGAGCCCGGCGGCGCGGGGGCCCGGCGGGGGGTTTCTACACTTTTTCGGGGGGGCCCCCCGCACCCATCATTTTATGGCCGGGGCGGGCGGGGCGGGGGCCCCCCCCCCGCCCCCCACGGCCCGTTCGCCGTTCGGCACGGCGACGCGGATCGGCGGCGTGCGGCGAAAGACCCCGGTGGCATCGCCGCGAGGCACCGGATGTGCGAACTACGGGCTACTCAGATCCAGTTGAGTAGCCGTCCGCAGGCGGAGGCTGTCGCCGGGCCTCTACGCTTGCGTCATGCGCCGCATCGCGCCCACGGCCCTGCACGTACCACTGATGCGCGTGGTCACGGATCTGCGCAGCGCCGTCTGCTCGACCGATCGGGGGACCAAAATGCCGGAGGAGCCCGAAGTGACCGTGGCACAGGGACGGAGCGGCACCTGCTCGCTGCTCCTGGGCCTGCTCGCCGTGGCAATGATCGGATGCCCGTGGCTGCCCGCCGCCATTGCGCCGTGGATCCGGTACTTCCCCGTCTATCTCGTGGTGCCGCTCGGGATCTGCGCGGTGGTGTCCGGCGTCGGCGCGCTGCGCGACATGCGCGAGCAGGAGGAGCCCGACCGGCGCCGCGCACTGGCCGGAATCGTTCTGGGGTCGGTGGCCGTCACCGTACCGGTCGCCGTCGTCGCCTGGAGCTGGTGGGCACTCAGCAACATGTACGGATGACCGCGCGGCAGACCTGATCGCCCACCGCCCTTCGCCGTACCGCCCCCGAGGCCGGAGCCCGCAGCGTTGTCGGACCCCGCTGACATGCTGTCTCCCATGCCACACACCAGCGTCGCGCTCACCCTCGCCCAGACGTCCGATCCGCGCCAGGTCGGTCCCGAACTCCGACGTCAGATGATCGACTGCTGGATCGCGGTCACCGACGCGGGCGGCGCCGCCGGGTTCCCGTTCCCGCCGGTCACGGCCGACGATGTCGTTCCTGTCGTGGACACACTGCTCGGCCGGCTCGACCCGCAGCGCAGCCGTCTCGTCACCGCCGTGTTCGACGGGAGGCTCGCCGGATGGGTCACTCTCAACCGCGATCCCTACCGTCTCGTCGGGCACTGGGGCACGGTCCATCACCTTCAGACCCGCCCCGGCCTCCGTGGCCGTGGCGTCGGCTCCGCCCTCGTCCGTGAGGTGCAGCGGATCGCCCGCGACGAACTGCACCTGGAACAACTGCATCTCGCGGCCCGCGGCGGCGAGGGGCTGGAGGACTTCTACGGCCGGCTCGGATGGCGTGAGACCGGTCGGTGGCCGGGGGCGCTCAGGCTCGCTCCCGACGACACCCGCGACGAGGTCCTGATGCTCCTCGCTCCGCTCTGACCACTGCCGGATCGCCCACGGTCGCTCCGGAACCGTGGTGGGGCCTCGGCCGTTCCCGGCTTGTGCGCACCGGGACCGGAGCGCCGTGCTACCGCTGTGGGCGATTTGCGGCCCGGCTCGGGAAGGCCGGGCTCGCACCGAGCGGCGGTCAGCGGGTCGGGCACGAGGAGCGAGGTGGCTGGGTGAGAAGGTTCGAGGCGGGAGAGACGGTCGTACGGCGGGACGTCCACCGGGGCCGGGTCTGGAGCGAGCAGGCGCTGCGGGTCATCGAGGACACCGATACCGCTCTGGTCACCGCATGCTGTCCAGGCGCGGAGACGCTCTGGCCCGCCCTGTACGCCAGGGCCCGGAGCGACGGCGATCCCTCGCTGCGCACGGAAGCGTTCGAGGCGCTGTCAGCGGGCGAGTGGGAGCTCGCGTCCGGCCGGTGGCAGGACACGGTGCTCGTACTGTGGAAGCCGCCCGCGGCATGGTTCAGCATCGACGCCTTCTACGCGGCCGACACCGGACAGCAACTGCAGTACTGGTACGTGAACTTCGAGCACCCCACCCGCCGCACCCGAACCGGGTTCGACACCTTCGATCTGGCCGTCGATCTCATCATCGACACCGACCTGACCACGCTGCGGTGGAAGGACGAGGACGAGTACGCCCAGGTGCGACGTCTCGGCATCGTCTCCGATGCCGAGCACCGGGCCGTCGAACTCGCCCGCGCCGAGGTCCTCGCGATGCTCGAGGACCGGTCGGGACCGTTCGCGGACGCGGACCGCTGGTCCGCTTGGCGCTGGGACGCCGCCTGGCCACCGCCCCGTCTGCCGGGGAGCAACCCCGCGCAGGCCGCAGGGACATCCCCGCTCCGTCCGCCCGGCCGTGACGACAGCCGGTCTCGCGCCTGACAGCCGGCGCTCCGGTGCGCTCCCGCCCGGCCGCCGGCCCCGGACCGACCGGGCCCGGCAAGGCCGTTCCGTGCGGCGTCTCATGTGTTCCGCCTGTCTCCGTCCAGTGATCCGGCGTCGAGGGACAGGCCCCACACGTTGCGCCGGTGCGCCAGTTCCCAGTCACGCTCCAGAGGTGACGGGGGGACGGTGAGGACCGGACACCGGGCGTGGGCGACGCAGTAGCGGGCCACGGACGGGAACAGCGGGCGCAGGAGACCGCGGTGACCGGCCCCGACGACCAGGACGTCATCGCAACGGTCGGCGGTCTCCACCAGCACTCTGGCCGCCGAACCGCGCGCAACCTGCCGGCGCAGCGGTACCCCGGGGCCGGCGGGGCCGAAGGCGGCGTCGAGAGCTTCGAGGAGCTGCCCCGCCGCGGCGGTGCGCCACGTGTCGAGCTGCGCCGGAAAGAGTGTGTGTCGGGCACCCGACTCACCGCCGGGCGGTTCCCATGCCAGCACCGCCCACAGTTCACCGTGGGTCCGGTGGGCCTCGGCCGCGGCCCGGTGCAGGGCCGTGAGGCTGCCCAGCGATCCGCTCACTCCGGCCACCACGCGTCCGGTCTCCGCCGCGTCCATCGACTCACCGCTTCCTGCTGCGCTCCTACGGGCACCGGCCCGGGCCCCGGCATTCCCCCGGGGCGGCGGGTGCAATACGTCCATGGAAATGCCTGACGAGCGCGGTGAGCGGGCCATTGGCGCTGTCTTGACGCCGGGCGCGGCGACCATGACGACACTCTGACGGCGTGTTCTCCGTATGCATCGTGTCAATGCCTGCCCTCGCGCCGTCAGCGTCCCGTCAGGGCCGTTCCGACCTGCCGGGACAGCGGGCATAGCGTTGGCGAAGGTCCTGGTCCACGCCCTTCCCGGGCCGGGACACCGCCCTCGCGAGGGGCTTCAGTTCCAGGAGGAACCTCATGCCCGATGCCCTGTGCTCCGACGATCCGGAGCCTTCCGAACCCGTCCCGGCCGGACTCCTGTGCGTCCCCGTCCGGCCGGGACCCGCAGGGTGCGCAGCCAGGCTGTTCCGCACCCCGATAGGCGACCGCACCGCCGTCGGCTTCACCTCGCCCGCACTCCTGACCTCGGTCCTCGGGCCCGAGCAGGCATGGATCAGGCTCTCCGAGCCCGCCCTGCGCGCCCTCGTCTCGCCGCTCGGCGTCACCGCCCTGACCGTGGATCCGAAGTTCGCCGCCTCCCCGGTCGCTCCGCCGGCCGCCTCCCCGGTCGCCGCGACGGCTCCCCGGCACCGTTCCACCTGGCGTGACTGGGACCCGCAGGCGATCGGCGTCCTGCGCGTGACCGGCGCCGCAGCCCTGGTCGGCGCCCTGAACCTGTGGCTCGGCTGACGGCCGCGCGCCGCATTCCTGAAGGAGGCATCCACACCATGACCACCCTGCCCGAAACCACTGCCCCGCTCACCACGGACGACGACCTGTCCGTGTGGCCGGCCTCGACCACCCGTCTCACCGGCGGTGACCTCGCCGTCGGCGCGGTCCCGCTCACCGAGGTCGCCGAACGATTCGGCACACCCGCCTACGTACTGGACGAGGGCGAGGTGCGGGACCGCTGCCGTACCTACCGACAGGTCTTCCCGGACGGCGAAGTGCTCTATGCGGCCAAGGCTTTCCTGTGCCGTGCCATGGTGCACTGGGTACGGGAAGAGGGCCTCGGCCTCGACGTGTGCTCGGCCGGCGAGCTGGAACTCGCGGTCACCACGGGCTTCCCGCCGGAACGCATCGTGCTGCACGGCAACGCCAAGAGCCCCCGCGACCTGGACACCGCGTTGCGGCTCGGGGTCGGGCGCATCGTCATCGACAGCGCTTCGGAGATCGCACGGATCGCCGCCCTGGTCGGACCGCACGGGCACCAGAAGGTGCTGGTACGGGTAGTGCCCGGCATCGTCGCCGGAGGGCACGAGAAGATCCGCACGGGAACCGAGGACCAGAAGTTCGGCCTGTCCATCGCGGACGGATCCGCCCAGCACGCCATCGTCCGGATACTGGATCAACCGCAGCTCGAACTGGTCGGCCTCCACTGCCATCTGGGCTCGCAGATCACCAGCGTCAAGCCCTACCTCGCGGCGGTGCGCCGGGTCGTCGGGCTGATGTCACGGCTGCACAAGCAGCACTCGATCACCCTCCCCGAGATCGACCTCGGCGGCGGCCACGGCATCGCCTACCGCCCGGGCGAGGACGCCCTCGACATCACGACGCTGGCCCGCAGGATCCGCGCCGAGCTTGCCGGGGGCTGCCAGGCCGCCGGGATCCCGGTACCCCGCCTCACCATCGAACCGGGCCGCGCCATCGCCGGGCCCGCCGGCGTCGCCCTGTACCGGGTGCTGGTCGTCAAGCACACCGGATCACACACGTTCGTCGCCGTCGACGGAGGGATGAGCGACAACCCGCGGCCCGCACTGTACGGGGTGCGGTACGCGCCACGCCTGGTGGGCCGCCGTTCGCTCGCCGGGCCGGAGACCGTGACCGTGGTCGGACGGCACTGCGAGGCGGGCGACGTCGTCGCCGCCGATGTGCCGCTCCCCGGCGACATACGTCCCGGCGACCTGCTCGCCGTGCCGGTCGCCGGCGCCTACCACCTGTCCATGGCTTCCGGATACAACCTCGTCGGCCGCCCACCCGTGGTGGCGGTCGCCGACGGGCGTGCCAGACTCCTGGTGCGCCGCGAGTCCCTCGCCGACCTCAGCGGCCGCGACATCGGCCTGTGAGCGCCATGGTTCCGAAGGTTCACAACCGCCCTCCTTGCCGGGCCCGTTCCGTCAGGTGATGCGCGGCCGGCCGCCCCGGCCCCACCGACGGCCCCCGCCGACGCGCAGCGCCCCCGCCGCGTCGGCGGGGGTCTGCCGCGGCCACCGGGCCCAGGCAGGGCGTTCTCACAGGTCCGCGCCGGCGCACCGCCCCCGACGGCAGCCTCCACCGGCCTCCCGGCGTTCCTACGATCACCCGCGTCCACGGCGGACTCATCCCCGCCGGTCCGCCGGACGGGGCCGTACCCCGGTCATCAGAATGTCCAGGCCGCGCCGTGTCGTGGCCAGCACGACCCTGTCTCCCGCCCTCAGCACCCTGCCGTGCGCCGGGCGCCAGTCGAAGCCGGGCCTGTCGAGCCGGAGTCCGGCGAGGGTGTCCGTCGAGGAGGCCGGACGGCCGGTGTCGTGGGATCCGACAGCGAGGACCCGCCGCTCGTTCCTGCGGAACGCCTCGTGCACGGTGCGCCCTTCGAGTTCGGGGTGGCCCGCGACGTCCACGACGGTGAACAGAAGGGATCCGCGCTCGATGGGCATCACTCCCAGCACATGACGGCCCATCATCGCGGCGGCGAAGGAGGGTGCGGCCAGCGCCGATACGCTGCGACTGCGGGTCAGGGCGTCCGGGTACGAAGCCCGCATGGCGCGCTGCACGGTGGCGGCGAAGTTGTCGTCGTACAGCCGCATCACCACCCGCACGTCCGGGTTGGCCTCGCGGGCCGCCATCACGATGTCCAGGTTCTGGCCGTCGTCCCGGGTCAGGACGAGCAGCGACTTGCTGTGCTGGATGCGCGCCCGGTCAAGGACTCCCGGGGCGGTGGCGTCCTCAAGGAGCAGCGGCACGCCGAATTCGCGGGCGAGGGCGACACCGCGCGCGTGCGGGTCGCGCTCGATCACCACGACCTTGTGGTCGGTGGTGCGCAGCCGGGCGAGCACACGGGTGCCTACCTTGCCGAGGCCGACCAGGACGATGTGGTCGTCCAGGTGCTCCTCCGGCGGATGGCTCGCGGACGCCGTACGGAACGCATCGGTGGCGTTCATCGTCGCGGCGACGACGAGCGGCAGCACGGCGAGTCCGACGAAACCGGCGACCAGTTGCAGCACCCGGCGGGCGACCGGTTCGCCGGTGGCCGGATCTCCCATGGTGAAGATGTCGAGCATGGGCAGGTACACGTTCTTCCACCACGGATGCTCGTGGGCGAACAACGCCGTCGCTGCTGCGAGCGCGACCACGATCGCCGCCAGCGCGCCGAAGACGGCGATGACCTCCCGGGCGAGGAAGACCTTCCACGGCAGGTGTGCGAGCCGGGCCCGCAACCAGCCTCTGCTGCCGCGCCGTTGGCGTGAGGGCGGATCGGGCGCGTGATGATGGGTGACCTCTTCGAGCATCAGCCGGCCGTGTGTGAACTGCCGGTGGTAAGCGGTCCTGGTGTCCGGGAGCAGCTGGGTACCCTCCTCGCCGGGGGTCTCGGCGCTGTCCTCGCTCGCCGGGTCGTGCCGGTGCGCGCCGGACAGTATGGCGAGGGTGGTGAGATCGGCCGACCGGGGAGGTGCCCCTGCGGGCCGCACGACACCGCGGAACACCTTCCCGTCGACCTGGAGGGTGTGGCCCTGGCCGACCGCCACGGCCGACACCAGTTCCGGCACGGCGGTGTCGGTGTCGGAGAGCACGGTGGTGGAGACGTCGAGCATCGGATCGTCCGCTCGCCCGGACACGACGGCCTCACGGTCGAGGAGCCGTTCCAGGTGGCGGCCTCGCTCGCGGTTGAACATACGGATGACCAGCCGTACGGACGGGTTGAGGGCACGGGCCAGCAGTGCCGCGGTCATGTTCACCTGGTCGTCGCCGTAGGTGAGGGCCAGGGCGGTGGCCCGCTCCACACCCGCCGCCCGCAGGGTCTGCTCGTCCGGGCGCGCGGCCACCAGCAGTTCCACGGGCGAATGCGGGTCGCGGTGCAGCGCGGCGATCTCCGCGCCGTGCTCGTCGCGCCGGGAGGGCAGGACGACGGTGACGGCCTCGCCGCACACGGCGTCCAGTTCCACGGCGAGGCGGCGCGCGAGACCGTCGTCCCCGCAGATCACCATGTGCCGAGATCTTGGATCAAGTCCTGCGCGCATAGGGAGAGTTGGCGTCACAAACGTCAAGAACGAGATCCCGGACCCGTCCGGTTCCGGACTCGGACGGGTCCGGCGTAAAGCTTCTGTATCGGACCTGGGACTTCCCCGGCCGTCCTTCACCGGACCCATCGGGGTGAACGCCGCCGCGATCCGCGAGGATCACTGCGACGGGTCGGGCCCGTATCGGCCGCGCAGTTCACTCCTCACCGGCACCGAGCTCGCCGGCCTGCTGCTCGCGGGAGGGCGGGCCTGCCCGGACCGCCTTCACGGGAACGGGCGGCCTTCACCGCTCCGGCCCGCCGCACCCACCGTCCCGGCCTGGCCGGTGTCCACGGCCCGACCGCCGATACCACCGCGCCCCTCGCCCCGGCCCGTCACCCCATCGGCCCGCAGGATGACAGAGCGTCCGGCAAATCATCCGATATAGCATCAAACATGGGCACAGCCCGACGCGTGGGCGCGGCAGGAAGTCACGCCCCTGACGACTCTGCGGGGTACCTCGGGCATGTCGGACGTTCTGTACATCGGCCTCACGGTCGTGGTGTTCGCCCTCATCGGGCTGGCCGCCAAAGGGGCTGAACGCTTGTGAGCGTGGAGAACACCGTCGGCCTCGTCGTTGCCGTATGCCTGGTGATCTATCTGGTCGTCTGCCTAGTCCTCCCCGAGAAGTTCTAAGGGCGTGTCCGGATGAACGACACCCTTGCGGGCTGGCTCCAGGTGATCGCCCTGATGGCGGCGCTGGCACTCTCCTTCCGCCCACTGGGCGACCACCTGGCCCGTGTCCTGACCACCGGTCGCCACTGGAGGGTGGAGCGTCTGGTCTACCGTGCCGGTGGCGTGCACGGCGACGCCGACCAGAGCTGGCCGGTCTACCTGCGCAGTGTCCTGGCCTTCTCCGTCGTGTCGATGCTGTTCCTCTACGCGTTCCTGCGCCTGCAGAACCACCTCCTGCTCTCCCTGGGGATGAAGCCGGTCGCCGCGGACCTGTCGTTCAACACCGCCGCGTCCTTCGTCACCAACACCGACTGGCAGGCGTATTCCGGTGAGTCGACGTTGGGCCATCTGGTCCAGATGGCGGGCCTCGCAGTACAGAACTTCACCTCGGCGGCCATGGGCATCGCCGTCGTCGCCGCACTGATCCGTGGCTTCACCCGGAAGACGACCGATCGCGTCGGCAATTTCTGGGTGGACCTGACCCGGATCGTCCTGCGCGTCCTGCTGCCCATCGCGTTCGTCTTCGCGATCGTTCTGGTCGCCGCCGGCGTCATCCAGAATTTCCACGGCGCCCACGCCATCACCACCGTCGCGGGCGGCCATCAGAGCCTCACCGGCGGCCCGGTGGCCTCGCAGGAGACCATCAAACTACTGGGCACCAACGGCGTCGGTTTCTACAACGCGAACTCCGCGCACCCCTTCGAGAACCCCAACGCCTTCACCAACCTGATCGAGATCTACCTGATGCTGGTGATCGCGTTCTCCCTGCCGCGGACCTTCGGTGCGATGGTCGGCGACCACCGCCAGGGTTACGCGATCCTCGCCGTGATGGTGGTGATCTGGGCCGCCTCGGTCGCCGTCGTGACCGCCAACGAGTTGTACAGCGTCAGCAGCACGGCCGGTCACGCCGCCGGCGCGATGATGGAGGGCAAGGAAACGCGGTTCGGGATCTGGGCCTCGGCACTGTTCGCGGTATCCACCACCCTCACCTCGTGCGGGGCGGCCAACTCCTCCCACGACTCCTACACGCCGGGCGGCGGCGGCATGACGATCTTCGACATGATGCTCGGCGAGATCGCGCCGGGCGGTACCGGCTCCGGGCTCTACGGAATCCTGATGCTGGCCGTCGTCGCAGTCTTCGTCGCCGGACTGATGGTCGGCCGCACGCCCGAGTACCTGGGCAAGAAGCTGCACGCCCGGGAGATGAAGTTCGCCTCGCTCTACATCCTGACCACACCCGTTCTCGTGCTCATCGGTGCGGGGCTGGCCATGGCCCTCCCCGGCGAGCGGGCTGCCATGCTCAACAAAGGCGCGCACGGTTTCTCCGAAGTGCTGTACGCCTTCACGTCCGCGGCGAACAACAACGGCTCGGCGTTCGCCGGTCTGAGCGCGAACACCGTCTGGTACAACACCACGCTCGGTGTTGTCATGCTCCTCGGCCGGTTCCTGCCGATGGTGTTCGTCCTGGCGCTCGCCGGGTCGCTCGCCGGCCAACAGCCCGTACCGGTCACCGCGGGCACCCTGCCGACCCACCGACCACAGTTCGTCGGCCTGCTCACCGGCGTGATCCTCATCGTCGTGGGTCTGACCTATTTCCCGGCCCTCGCACTGGGACCTCTCGCAGAGGGGCTGCGCTGATGTCCTCGACCGCCGCTTCCGGTCCCACCCCGCCGGGTGCCGGTTCCCGGCAGAGCCGCATCTCGGGCGGTCTGCTGGATCCCAAGCAGTTGCTGAGGTCGTTCCCCGATGCCTTGCGCAAGCTCGATCCACGCTCGATGTTCCGCAACCCGGTCATGTTCGTGGTGGGCGTCGGGGCGCTTCTGACCACACTGTCGGCGATCGACTCCCCCAGTGTCTTCGCGTGGGTGATCGCCGCGTGGCTCTGGCTGACGGCTGTTTTCGCCAATCTCGCCGAAGCCGTGGCCGAGGGGCGCGGCAAGGCGCAGGCAGAGACGCTGCGCAGCGCCAGGACGGCCGTGACGGCACGACGGCTCACCGGCTGGCGGCCCGGCGCCACCGATGCCGCAGAGGAGCAGGTGCCGGGTGCCGGCCTGCGGCTGGGTGACCATGTCGTCGTCGAAGCCGGTCAGATCATTCCGGGTGACGGAGATGTGGTGGAGGGCGTCGCAAGCGTCGACGAATCGGCCGTCACGGGCGAGTCGGCACCGGTGATCCGCGAGTCGGGCGGCGACCGGTCGGCCGTCACGGGCGGCACGAGGGTGCTTTCGGACCGGATCGTGGTGAAGATCACCTCGAAGCCGGGAGAGACCTTCATCGACCGGATGATCGCCCTCGTCGAGGGGGCTGCCCGTCAGCGGACGCCGAACGAGATCGCGCTCAACATTCTTCTGGCGTCCCTGACCATCGTCTTCCTGATCGCCGTGGTGACCCTGCAGCCCTTCGCCGTCTTCGCGGGGGCCGAGCAGACCATCGTCGTTCTCGTCGCCCTCGTCGTGGCGCTGATCCCGACGACCATCGGCGCGCTGCTGTCGGCGATCGGCATCGCCGGCATGGACCGGCTCGTCCAGCGCAATGTGCTCGCGATGTCCGGTCGCGCCGTGGAGGCCGCGGGCGACGTCAACACTCTCCTCCTCGACAAGACCGGCACCATCACTCTCGGCAACCGCCAGGCCGCCGAATTCCTGCCGGCCCACGGAGTGAGCGTCGACGAACTCGCCGACGCCGCCCAGCTGTCCTCCCTCGCCGACGAGACACCCGAGGGCCGCTCCATCGTCGTCCTCGCCAAACAGCAGTACGCGCTGCGCGGACGCGGCGAGGGCGAACTGGACCACGCCGAGTTCGTGCCTTTCACCGCTCGGAGCCGCATGAGCGGAGTGAACCTCAGCGATCCTCAGGACCACCGCCTCCTGCGCAAAGGCGCGGCGACCGCGGTGATGCGCTGGATCCGCGACCACGGCGGTCATCCGACCGCCGACGTCGGTCAGCTCGTCGACGGCATCTCCGCGAGCGGTGGAACACCGCTGGTCGTCGGCGTCGTCTCCCGGCGCGACGGGACGCAGACCGCTCGTGTGCTGGGCGTGATCCACCTCAAGGACGTCGTCAAGACAGGCATGCGCGAACGCTTCGACGAACTGAGGCGCATGGGCATCAGGACCGTCATGATCACCGGGGACAACGCGCTCACCGCACGCGCCATCGCGCAGGAAGCCGGTGTGGACGACTTTCTCGCGGAAGCCACACCCGAGGACAAGATGGCTCTGATCCGGCGCGAGCAGAAGGGCGGGAAGCTCGTCGCGATGACCGGCGACGGCACCAACGACGCCCCGGCGCTCGCCCAGGCGGACGTCGGCGTGGCCATGAACACCGGTACATCGGCCGCCAAGGAGGCCGGGAACATGGTCGACCTGGACTCCAACCCCACCAAGCTCATCGAGATCGTCGAAATCGGCAAGCAACTTCTCATCACTCGGGGTGCGTTGACGACCTTCTCGATCGCCAACGACGTCGCGAAGTACTTCGCGATCATCCCCGCGATGTTCGCGAGCGTCCATCCGGGCCTCGACCGGCTCAACATCATGCGTCTGCACAGCCCCACATCGGCGATCACCTCCGCGATCGTCTTCAACGCGCTGATCATCATCGCTCTGATCCCGCTGGCGCTGCGTGGCGTGCGCTACCGACCGTCCTCCGCCGCCCAACTGCTCAGCCGCAACATCTGGATGTACGGGCTCGGCGGCCTGGTCATGCCGTTCGTCGGCATCAAGCTGCTCGACCTCGTCATCCAGTTCGTTCCCGGCCTGCGCTGACGAACCGCCCCACGAGAGGACAAGGCGACCCCATGGCGCCCACCGCCCTGCCCCCCGTACTCCGCCCCCATCTGGCGGCGCTGCGGATACTGCTCGTGTTCACCGTCATCACCGGGGTGGCGTACCCCCTGCTCGTCACCGGTATCGCTCAGGCAGGTCTCCCCCACCAGGCCAACGGCTCGCTGCTCACCACGGACGGCAGGCCGGTGGCCTCCAGCCTGATCGGCCAGAATTTCGCCCTGCCGAAGAAGAACCCCGGCGCCCCGGACGAGACACTGCGTCCGGACCCCGCGTGGTTCCAGCCCCGTCCGTCCGCCGGTGGCTACGACCCCATGAACTCCGGAGCCTCCAACCTCGGCCCGAACAGCCCCGAACTGCTCGAGGCCGTCCGGGACCGTCGCGCCGCCGTCGCCGCCTTCGACGGCGTCCCGCCGAGGTCCGTCCCCGCGGACGCCGTCACCGCCGGCGGCTCCGGCCTCGACCCGGCGATCTCCCCTGCGTACGCCTACGAACAGGTCGACCGCGTGGCGGAGGCCCGCCGCCTCGCTCCCGCCCGGGTCAGAAGCCTGGTCGACCGGCACGTCCAGGAACGCGTACTGGGCTTTCTGGGCGAGCGGCGCGTCAACGTCGTCGAGCTCAACCGTGCTCTGGCCCGGATCGCGGATCCGGCCTCCCCGGGCCTCGGACGCGCACGCGGCTGAGGGGGCGAGCGGCAAGGCGTCAGCCGGCCGCGACCTCCACGGACAGCTCGTTGTCCACCGTGTAGTAGGGCCGGACCGTCATGCCGTCGAGCTCGGTCGCCCGGTACACGAAGACCTCCTTGCGGTCCGCCACGTCGTCCAGGAGGCGGGCCACCCGGATCCGGGGCGTGTCCGACGCGGGTCGCACGAATACGTCCCACACGGCGGGGCCGGACCCCGGCGCGGTCAGCAACTCCCGGTAGTCGGCGGTGAAGGAGATGTCGTGGCGACCGTCGGCGGTGAGCGCGACCTCCCGTTCCGTGCTGTTCCTGCCCCTTCGGCGCAGCACGGCCGCCGCGCCGTGGCCGGCTTCGGCGCCGAAGAGCCGGGCCCGTACGGTCATGGCGCGGCCGCCGACGCCGATACGGCCCGCTTCGGCGTGTGCCGTGCGCAGCCAGGCGCGTACGGCGAGGTAGCCGTCGAGCGTGGTGTACGGGATACGGACCGCGAGCGGCAGCGGCGTCCGGTCGGGAGCACTGTCGGCCATGAGTGCCCGCAGGTCCCGGGCACCGGGCAGCAGCCGGCTGCGGGGTTCGCCGGGCGCGCGCAGGACATACAGATCCCACCGCCCCTCCGCGAAGGCGGGCTCCGGGTCGAGGACGGCGTGCCAGTGGTCCTGTCCGGCCGGTTCCAGGTCGACCACGCGTGTGATCCTCTCGGGTTCACCTTTCGGCGGGCGCAGCCGCAGCAGGAGCTGAGGGCGGTACGCCGCCGGCAGCGCGAGGCGCACGACCAGCCGGTTCTCCCCATCGACCGTGCAGTCGGCACGGGGTCGCTCGGCGGCCTCTCCGGTCGCGTTGTCACCGCTCATCGCTTTGCCTTCCCTACGGTCCTCACCATGGAGTCGGTCGCCGCAAGGGCGGCGTCCCGGGCCGCGTACGCGCCGGCCACCAGGGCGCGGCCCGGACGGGCGGGCGGGGCGGCCGGCCGGCCGGTGGCCTTCGCCACGGTCAACGCGTCGAACAGCGCCTCGGCCTGTGCCACGACGGGCCCGGGTGCGTACCGCCGGGAGTTGTCCAGCGCGGTGCGGCCCATGCGGCGGCGTGCGTCGTCGTCCCGGACGAGTTCCAGCAGAGCGGAGGCCAGGGCGTTCCGGTCACCGACCGGAACGAGCCGACCGTCCTCGCCGTCCCGGATGATCTCGGCGGGGCCGTGTGGGCAGTCGGTACTGACCACGGGGAGACCGCAGCGCATCGCCTCGACGATGGTCATGCCGAAGGGTTCGAAGTCGGAGGTTGCCGCGGCGATCGAGCCCTTGACCCACTCGGCCTCCATCGGAGTCGCGGCGCCCATGAGGAAGACGTTGTTGTGCAGGTCGAGTTCGTCGATGAGGCACCTCAGCCGGTCGCGCTCCACTCCCTTGCCGTAGATACGCAGTTGCCAGTCGGGGCGTTCGGCGGCCACCGTGGCGAACGCCCCGATGAGCAGGTCGTACCGCTTCACCGGCACCAGTCGTCCCGCTGCCACCACGTACGGCGCGGCTCCGCCGGCGGGCGGGAGCGACGGGTCCGGAACGCTGTTGGGCAGTGCCTCCACCCGTACGCCCGGCAGTCGCATCTTGCGCCGGTAGGCGGTGGCGTCCGCCTCGGTGACCGTGGTCAGTGCGTCGAGCCGGGGGTAGGCCCGGCGCAGCGCACGGCGCAGCCGTGGCGAGTGGTTGTCCACGGTGAGGTGTTCCTGCCCGATCCGCACCGTTCGTTCCGGGGCCTGGAGCGCCAGATGCACATTGAGGCCCGGACGGGTGCCGATGGCGACATCGGCGTCCGTCGTCGCGAGCAGCTCGCCGATCCGCCGGTCCGTCAGCTCGCTGTACTGCTTGTAACGGTACTCGGAGGCGGGGAACACCTTCGCGGGCCGTAGATGCAGCGGATGGTCCTTCTCGTGCCGCAGGTCCACGAGGGGGCGCAGTCGGACCCGCGGGTCCAGGGTGAGGCTGGTGTCCTCGCGGTGCCGGAGAGCGGAGACGATCTCCACCTCGTGCCGCTCGGCCAGCGCGTGGGCCAGATTGAACGTGGTGGTGATCGTCCCTCCGATCCCGTACGCGTTGTGTAAGAGGAAAGAGATCTTCATGAACCCCTAGACCATGCAGAGGGGACGGCAGTTGCCCTCGTTATGCCTTCGTGAGGGAGATGGTCCGACTGCGGCGGCCGGAACCGGCCCGAGCGGTAGCCGGGGGACTTCCGTCGGAGCCACCTGTTCGGGCGCATCACCGGCGTGATTCCGCCACTTCACCGTAGCGGAACCGTTCACCCCGTGGAGTTCCGCCGCACTCACACGATGCCGGGAAACTTGGCGCGAGTGCCGATGGGTCAGGGCGCGAGGCGACGGTGAGGCATGCACATGCCGTGGATGCCTTTCGGATCGGTCCTAGGGCGTGTTTCGAAAGTAGCGCCGTCCGCCCGGAGGGCGGGCTCGGCGGCGTCTGGTGCGTGCGATCGCAAGGCGGAGGGTCGCCCCGAT
>NZ_JBHVWN010000068.1:0-39398 GCF_042882275.1 Streptomyces sp. NPDC058231
CGCCCCCTCGCCCCTCGTTGCGGCTACTTGCTGTTCGAATCGGGAGCCCGTCTGGGCGCTGTCCGAAGCGCTGAACAACTGCTGCCCAATCTCGGTTCTGGCACAGATCTAGGGGAGTCGTCGCAGAGGGTGACGGTGACGTTCGATTGTAGGAGAGAGTTACGAGCCCGGGCCCGTCAACGTTCACGCATTCTGGTCCACCACCAGCCCGACATTGCCCACTCGATGTTGTTGGGCTCGGGCAAGGTACGGCGCTCGAATTCCTCATCAATGCGCGTGATCAGTCGACCCAAGTCCCGTTTGGCCCCGGGAGGAAGGTGCCGTATCGCCCACTCCAGGTCATCACGGGCATCTTCCACTTCTATCCCGGGCGAACAGACCTCGGAGGCGTTCAGATACCGTCCGGGCTGCTTAAACGCCCACTGGAAACGAGAGAGCGCATGAGCGACCGCGTTGGGCCACATCTCCTGGTCTTCGACCCGGCGGATCGCTGCACGAGTCCGCGCGGAGACACCAGGGACCCTCAGGACCGGATACTGCCATCGGGGCCGCCAACGCTCTGCACGGACGGCCTTGGGCCGCCTACGCGGCATCGCCCTTTCGGATCAACATGGGGCCATCCTGACACGGCTTGGCACCTGCATGGCCCTCAGCCCTGGGTTGTCGCGCCCATCTTGGTGGGCGTCTCGGAGTGTTACTGGAGCAGGGATCATCTTGCGGAGTAGTTCGAATCCGGCTCGGCCGTAGAGCTGCCGCTTGATCTTCTTGATGCGGTTCACAGCGCCCTCGACGCTGCCTGAGCTCCATTCGAAAGTGAGCCCGGCTGTCACGGCGTCGAGGTCTCTGAGCAGGTGGAGTGCGAAGCCGGTGAGGCCGGGTAGCTGGCTGGCATCGACTGCGTCGATCCAGGTGGGGAGTGTGGAGCCGAGGCGGTCGGCGAGCATCTCGCCGAAGTCGCGGACGTGTCCCGCCGCCTTGTCCAGTTCCGGGCAGCGGGCCAGGACTTCCTTCAGGCTGGCCCGGTCTTCCTCGGTCAGGGTCGTGGGGTGCCTGGTGAGCCAGCCGGTCACCTGCCGCACTGTCGGCGGCCGCGGCGGTGCGGCGGACGGCGTCCCGCGCAAAGTAGCGATGTGGGCTCGGACCATGGCGTAGGTGATGGGAGCGTGCTCGGCAACCAGCTCGCCGTGCAGTCGGGTGACGCTGGTGCACCCCGCAGCGAATCGGCGTTCCAAGTAGGGTTTGTAGGGGTCCAGCCTGCTGGACCGGGGCCGGTTTTCACGGAGGGTGTCCTGCCAGCGTGCGGCGGCCGCGTACCGGAGCACGGTGTTGAGACCCCAGCCCAGGTGCCGGGCAATCGCCCGGCGTGAGTGACCTTGGGTAAGCATCTCGTGGACCAGGGCATGTGCTGCCTTCTTCCGCTCGGCCCGCCGGCCGACGGGCTCCGAGTCGTCCTGAGGTTGACCCGAAGCCCCTCTGGTGGCCTCCGGCAACTCGCTGCTGGGCGAAGGGTTGCGCAGGCAGTCGCGACGGGCGGCGACGCAGGTCTCCACGGCCCGGCCGAGGCCCTGCCACAGATGGAACCGGTCGGCAATCTGCAGAGCGTGGGGGGCACCGCGCCGGGCCCCCTCGGCGTAGGCGCCCACCCGGTCCCGGCAGATGATCTCCACACCCGGGTGGCGGGTCAGCCAGGCTGCCAGCGGCCCGGCTTCACGCGTCGGGAGCACATCGACCACGCGATGGTCTTCGACGCTGGTCAAGACAGTGGAGTACGTCTGGCCGCGACGGATCGCGAAGTCGTCCACACCCAGCACACACGGAGCGCTGAACCGTGGATCGGGCAATGCCATGACCCTGCGTAACAAGGTCATCCGTCCCGCGCCGAAACCCAGTTGGGCCGCCAGCCGAGCGCCAGCCCGCCCGGCCAGCGCGAGCCCCACCCGCTCCAAGGCGCGGTTGAGCCGTGTGGAGAACCGTGCGTGCGGGGCGGCCAGCCACGTGAACGGCTCGGCGAACGTCCGGCGCGGGCAGTCCGCCGACCCGCAGATGAAGCGCCGAACCGTCAGCCGGATCACAAAGCCCTGCTCAGCGAGCGGAAGGTCTTTCAGCCTGCACTGGTATCGGTCGTGGACCCGGTCCGAGAAGCGGCCGCAGTCAGGACAGGCAGCCCCGGCGGCGCGGCCTCTCGCCACCACCTCGACCGTGCCGAACGCGGCTGTAACCGCCTCGACGTCCACCTCGTCGATCCCGTCGAACACCAGCGAGTCCCAGAACGGTGCGGATTCCGACGTCTCCGCGTCCGATGGGAACGACGCGACGACATCCACGAAGCTTTCCTCGGCCCCGCCACCTGTCTCACCACCCACCGACACGTCCAACGCCTTTGTTAGGACTTCTAAGCAGTCGGTCAGCGAGGACGAAGGCGTGTCCGACCGACGCCCCGTGTCGCCGCGGCCCAGCGGCGGGGGCGGACCAGGATGGGCCAATCACACATCGATTTTGTCGCGCTGAGCCCAGGTAGCGGCGTCGATCAGCCGGACCGTCGGGAGAGATTACCGCGTCACCCTCGGCCAACCGCCCGAACCGCTCACGCACATCCCGCAGCAGCTCACGTTCGAAGACTTCGTGTGGCCCAGGTCCCGAGACGGCACATCTAGTACTTGCTGATCTCCCAGAAGCGGAAGACGGTCGAGGTGTCCAGGGTCCACTCCAGGCCGGAGATGTTGTCGTACGCCACGGCGTACTGCTTGCCCTGCCACAGCGGCAGGATCGGCAGGTCCTTGGCCACGTCCTCCTGGAGCTCGCCGAATTCCTTCATGGTGGAGCCCCGTTCGGCCTGGCCGGCGGTGTCGGGGATGATCCGGCCGGTGATGTCGTTGTTCACGTAGCCGTTCTGCAGGACGTTGTCCTTGCCGAAGAACGGCTGGGTGAAGTTGTCCGGGTCCGGGTAGTCCGGCACCCAGCCCTTCACGTATACGCCGAGTTCGCCGGCCGCGATCCGCTTCTCGTACTGATCGAAGGACAGGGACTTGACCTCCGCATCGAACAGTCCGCTGGCGTTGAGCTGCTTGGCGATCGCCCGGAACGCGTCGTCGGTGGCCGGGCCGTAGCGGCTCGGCGTGGACCACAGCGTGAGCTTCACCTTGCCCGTGATGCCAGCTTTACGCAGTGCCTGTTCGGCCTTGGCCGGCTGCGGGCTCCCGCCGTACGTGTCGAAGAACGCGGTGTTGTGGGCCGTGATGCCGGCGGGGACGATCGAGTACAGCGGGGTGGCCGTGGAGTGGTAGACATCGCTGACGAGGGCGTCACGATTCACCAGGTACGCGATGGCCTTGCGCACGGGGAGCTGCCGAACCACGGGGTCCTTCATGTTGAAGACCAGGTGCTGCACTTCGGCGCTGGTTCCCTCGACGACATTGATGCCCTTTTTGGCCGCGGCGGTGGAATCCTCCAGCTGGGAGATGTCCCGTGCGGTCAGACCGCGGTAGGCGACATCGATGTCGCCCTTCTGCAGCGCGGACGCCAGCTTCTTCTGGTTGCCCCGGAAGAAGTCGAGGGTGACGCCAGAGTTCTTCACCCGCGCTGTACCCCGGTAGCCGGCGTTGACCGTGAACACGGCCTTCGACTTGTCGAGGGACTTCAGTTTGTAGGGCCCCGACCCGATGGCCTTGCCGTCCTTGCGTAGGCGGTTCGCCGGGTACTCGCGGTGGTCCACGATGGAACCGGCACCCGAGGCGATCTTGCTGGGGAAGGTGGCGTCGGGACCCTTGAGTTGGAAGTCGACCGTTCGCTCGTCCGGAGTGGTGATCTTCGCGATCGTGGAGAGCAGCGGCGCGGGACCGGCAGGGTCGTTGATCTTGATCGCCCGCTCGAAGGAGTACTTGACGTCCTCCGAGGTGAGGTGGTCGCCGTTACTGAAGGTGAGGCCGTCGCGGAGCGTGCATCGGTAGGTCCGGTTGCCGTTCTCGAACGCGCAGGACTTCGCCGCTTCCGGCTGTGGAGTTGAGCCCCCTCGGGGAAAGCTGAGCAGGGACTGGAAAACATTGTTGAACAGAAGCCAGGACCCCGGGTCGTAACCCGAGGCCGGATCTGCGGCCAGGACATCGTCCGACATGCCTACGACGATCGAGTTGCCGGGCTCAGCGGCGTCTCCGTCGGACTGGATGCTGCAACTGCTCAGCATGGCCGCCGCGAGGCTGGCCCCGATGGGAGCGCTTGTCCACCGCTTGCGTATGTTCACCGAACTGCCTCGTGCTTTCTGGACGCGGGGAGGCTGCGCATCCGAACCGAGGAGGCGAGCACCTTCCTGTAGATCATAAAGGCGGGGCGGAAGCCCCTCCTTATGTGCCCAGTAGTTGATCGGCGGCACTCCTTTGGGGCCTTTGTCCACGTGTTCCGCCGGTCCGTCGTGACCGGCAAGAAGATGTCGCGCGGTGCGCGTCTCACCGCCCATGGCGCAGTCTCCACATCCCGGGTCTGTGCAGTGATCACGTGCTGTGCGAGCGCGTAGGTGTCGGTCGGTGGGCATGGTGAGGGCCCGGCGCGGTGGGCCGGGTTCTCCAAGGTCCTTCGGGTCGCGGGTGATCAGAGGGCGGTCGCTCAGGTGGCGGGGCGAGGCAGGGCGGCCAGGCGGTGGAATGCGGCCGTGAGTTCATGTCTCCAGGGCCAGGTCGCCGAGATCCGCAGGCGCAGGCGGCGGCCGCTGCGGGTGATCCGGGCGGCGACGTGCAGGATTCGGTAGCGCAGTTTCTTGGGTTCGGCGGTGGCCAGATCGCCGTCCAGCAGGAGGACGCGGGTCCAGGCGAGAAGGTCGATGGCCGCGAGACTGAGTTCGAGCCAAGCGGCGTTGATCAGGAAGTGGCGGGAGGGGAAGCGGCCGAAGCCGGTGGTCTTGCCGCACCGGATGTGGTCCTCGACGGTGGCCTGCCCGCGGTGGCGGACCTCCAGGAACTGGGCCGAGCCCCCGCTGGCGAACGGGGTGTCGGTGAGGAAGACCTGGTGCCGCAGGCCCCCGTCCTGGTCGAACAGGGACAGTTGGGCTCCGGGGTGCGGGCGCTCGCGGCGCACGATGATGCGGGTGCCCTCCGGATAGCCGGCAAGGTCGACCATGCCGGTCAGCTCGGCAACCGACGCGCGGCACGCAGTGTTCCGTCCTGGTCCAGAGCGGGGTGCCAGACCTGTTCGGGCAGGGCCCGGATCGCGCGGCGGACCGGTTCGGTGACCGCGTATCCGACCGAGAAGAAGGTGCGGATTCCTCGTATCCGCATGTCTCGGGCGTGGGCGAGGAAGGCTTTCGTCGATCCGGCGCTGTCGGTGCGGACGAGGATGTCGGTGCCGTGCCGGTGGGTGTCGGGGATCTGCGCGAGAGTTCCGGTTCCGGACCGGTGTGCCGCGGATAGGCGACCGGTTCCACAACGCCACCACGCGTGTCCACACCCTCTACGCAACCTGGAATGGGCCTGGCCACGGTTGTGGGCAGTGCTGCCCGACAACCTTCGCGGCCGGCCGGGCCACGTCGACAGTGCCGCCCCCGTGCTGCTCTCCGCCATCGCCACCGCCACGAAGCGCATCCGCCTCGGAATATCGGTGACCGTCCTGAGTACCAATGATCCCGTTCGGCTCTACCACGACTTCTCGACCCTGGACGCCGTGTCGAACGGCCGGGCCCAGCTCGTCCTCGGGCGAGCGTCGGCCACGGAGTCCTTCCCATTGTTTGGCTACGACCTCGCCGACTACGAGGAGTTGTTCGAGGAGAAACTCGAACTCCTCATGCGTCTGCAGCGGGAGGATGCGGTGACGTGGTCCGGCGTGCTCCGGACACCGCTCGTCGAACAACGTCTGCGCCCCCGGATGCGCCACGGGGGTATCCCCACCTGGATCGGCGTGGGCGGCAGCCCGCACTCCGTGATCCGTGCGGCCCGCTACGGACTGCCTCTGATGATGGCCCTCATCGGCGGACGCCCGCAGCGGTTCGCGGGCCACGTCAAGCTCTACCGGCAGGCACTGCAGCAAGCGGGGCACGAGCCGCAACCGCTCGGCCAGCACTCCCTGGGGCTCGTCGCCGACACCGACGAGGAAGCGGTCGAGACCTGGTGGCGGTACTGGCAGCCGGTCGTAGCCCAGGCCGCCGAGGAGCGGGGGTTCTACAAGCCGACCCGCCAACGGTACGAGGCGGAGATCGAGCAGGGGGCACTCTTCATCGGCTCTCCGGAGACCGTCGCCCACAAGATCGCCCGGACCGCGCGCGACCTGCACCTGAACCGCTTCGACCTCAAGTACGACATCATGCACCTGCCTCGCCAGGCCCGCGCCCGCACGATCGAACTGCTGGGCCGCGAAGTCGCCCCGCGAGTCAGGGAACTGCTCGCCAAGGAGTCCACCCATGGATGATCTCGTTTTCGGCCTGGACACATTCGGGGACCTGCCCGAAGACGACTCAGGTGTCCCGGTCTCCCATGCCAGGGCCATCCGGCAGGTCGTCGACGAAGCCGTCCTCGCGGACGACATCGGCGTCGACGTCATCGCGCTCGGCGAACACCACCGCCCCGAGTACTCGATCTCGTCCCCGGAGACCGTGCTCGCCGGCATCGCCACGCGCACCGAGCGCATCCACCTGTCCTCCGGTGTGACGGTGCTCAGTTCCGACGATCCCGTCCGAGTGTTCCAGCGCTTCGCAACGGTCGACGCCCTCTCCGGCGGTCGGGCCGAGATCATTCTCGGCCGCGGCTCCTTCACCGAGTCGTTTCCCCTGTTCGGGTACGACCTCAACAGCTACGACACGTTGTTCGAGGAGAAGATGGAGCTGTTCGCGAAGCTGCTGGAGGAGAAGCCCGTCACGTGGTCGGGCACAGTGCGGGCTCCACTGGAGAGCACCGAGGTCTTCCCGACCACCGAGTCGGGGCGCCTAACCACCTGGGTCGGAGTCGGAGGTTCACCCCAGTCGGTCGTCCGCACCGCCCGCTAGGGGCTTCCGCTCATGCTCGCCGTCATCGGCGGCTCCTTCGAACGCTTCCAGCCCTACACAGACCTCTACCGGCGCGCCGCGGACCAGTTCGGCACCACGGCACATCCGGTGGGGATGCACTCCCCCGGTTTCATCGCCGACACCGACGAAGAAGCCCGGGAGCTGTTCTGGCCGGGCTACCGGCTCATGCGCGACCGCATAGGCGCACTGCGGGGCTGGCCACCGGTGCGCCGGGAGGAATTCGAGGCCGAGATCGGGCACGGCTCCATGTACATCGGTTCGCCGGAGACGGTCGCACGCAGGATCGCCCAAGCGGTACGCGGACTCCGCGTCGGCAGGTTCGACCTCTTGTACACCGCGGGCTCGCAGCCGGTCAGCGCCCGCCTTCGCGCGGTTGAGCTCTACGGCACGAAGGTGATTCCCATGGTCCGTGACATCCTCGCCGGCTGATGTCGTGGATTGGAGAGGCGATGGACATGCATGACATCCGTACGATAGGCATCCTGGGTGCCGGAAAAGTAGGCACCGTACTGGCGCGGTTGGCGCTTTCAGCAGGTCTTCGCGTGCTGATCGCCGGCTCGGGGACACCCGAGGACATCGCGCTCACCATCGAGGTCCTCACGCCTGGCGCGACCGCGGTCACCGCGGCGGAGGCGGCGGCTCAGGCGGACGTCGCGATCCTGGCGCTTCCCCTGGGGAAGTACCGCAGCATCCCGGTCGAAGCGCTGCACGGCAAACTGGTCGTCGACGCGATGAACTACTGGTGGGAGGTCGACGGCGTGCGCGGCGACCTCACCGACCCGTGCACCTCCACCAGCGAGATCCTCCAGGGCTTCCTCCCGGGCTCCCGCGTGGTCAAGGCCTTCAACCACATGGGCTACCACGACCTTGAGGACGAGGCCCGGCCCGCCGGCGCGCGCGGCCGCAAGGCAATCGCCGTCGCAGGGAACGATCCGGCGGACCGGGCCACGACCGCACACCTCGTGGATGCTCTCGGCTTCGACCCTGTCATCGTCGGCCCGCTCGCCGAGGGCGTACGGCTCGAACCAGGGACCGAACCATTCGGAGCCGACGTCAGCTCCGACGAACTGCGGGCCATGCTCGACCGCTTCCCCGCGTCGGAGCGCGGCCGAGCGGTCGGCCGGGCCCGCGCCGCTGGATGACACGGCCGACTTCACTCGCGACAACTGCCGCACTCCGAGCAGGCACTTGCCGCATCCGCCATAGTGGCGTTCGATCGCATGCAGGGCCGTACCGTGCGCGTTTATGGTGCAGAGGACCGGCGGCACGACCCTCGGGAACGATCTTGATCGGCCGAGGAAGCTCAGACGAACCTGCCTGTCGCCTTTTACACTGTGGCCATGGCAGACGTGACGAATACCGCTCCTCTCAACCGTGACGAGGAGGCTTTCCTGCGGGCTCTGGGCAGAGTAATGACACTCCTGCCACGCGTCGTTGACGCGGACATGCTCGTAGAGCATCCGATTTCCGGTACCGAGTACATGGTCCTGGTGCACCTCTCCGAGGTGCCGCACAATCAGATGCGGATGAGCGAGCTCGCCAACATCTGCGGGCTGTCGCTGAGCGGCATGACGCGGGTAGTGAACCGGTTGGAGTCGCAGTCGCTGGTCATTCGTGAGAAGTCTCCGGACGACGGACGGGCGTGGCTCGCCGTCCTCACCAGTGCCGGAGAGAAGCAGCTGAAGCAGGCGTGGCCCACCAATGTCGCGAGCGTGCGTCGCCACGTCTTCTCGCGCCTGGACGGCTGCGACATCGCCGCGGCTGCGGAGGTGCTGGAGCGCATAGCGCCGCGGTGACCGTCCAGTGCCGCAGGAGGTTGCATGAGGCGGTGGCCGTGATCAGCGCGATGAAGGTTCTGTCTGCGCGGTCGGAGCAGGAGTTGTGCAGATCAACCTTGCGTTTTGGGAGGGTGGGAACGTCTGGTTCTCTTCACGATCCCGACAGCAGATCAGATGTACGGCACTCCGGGAGGCGGCCCGTCGCTGCCGAAGTCGATGTTCACGAGAACGGGATCCGGCTCAACTTCTGTGGAGCCGGCAAATCTTGAGTGGTAGTTGGCCTGATCAGGCCGGCGTCAGTCCTCCTCGTTCAGCCCCATACGCCGTCTCAGGCGGCTTCGAAGCGCCCGGTCCATGATGACCGTCATGGAGTAGACGCCCCCCAACACCGGGCCGAAAATCAGCGCGACCAGCGCCGAGCCGGGCTCCTCAGCCCACAACAGGCCCACGAGGCTGATGGGAACGGCTACGCAGGCACCGAAGCGAACAGGATGCCGTGCGACCCACTTCTGCAGGCGGGTCCGAGGCAAGCCGGCCCCCGCTACCCGCTCAACCGCCAAGTACCTTTCCCACAACGACTGCCATCCGGCACAGAGTACGCAGGCGAACACCCGCACGAGAAGCCGCGAGCACATCAGGCAGCCCCTTGTCGTCCAGGTCGAGGTCACCAACCACAGAAGTTGAGCCAGAGGCCGCGAACGGGAGGCATCCCGTCCAGCAGGCGTTGCTGGGGCCGGCCCCGTTGGTGAGGGTGGGGGCCGGGCCGATGGCTTGATCGGTCTGCGAGTCTTGATCGCTGCCGAGCCCGCTGATTAGGTGGCGGGCATGACTGAACTCGGACCCGTCGCCTGGCCCCCTGCCCCGATCAGGACCGAGCGGCTCGTGCTTCGTGAGCCCGAGGCCCGGGACCGAGCGGCGTTCATTGAGCTGCTGGCGTCGCCAGAGGTGCACACCTACCTCGGCGGCCCCCGTCCGCGTGACGAGCTTGAGCGCGAGATGCCCGGGACGCCCGAGCGGTGGCCCGGGAGTTTCGTCGTTGATCTCGACGGGGCGATGATCGGCCAGATCCTGCTCAGGAGAGCAACGGAGCACCGTCGCCCGGCTGCCGCGGGGAAGGCCGATCTCGGCTACCTGTTCCTGCCGCGAGCGTGGGGATTCGGGTACGCCGCCGAGTCGTGCGCGGCGGCACTCGACTGGTTCGACGGCGCCCTTCCCGGCGAGCCGGTAGTGCTCGCCACCCAGACCGCCAACATCGGCTCGATGCGCCTCGCGGCAAAGCTGGGGTTCACCGAGGTAGAGCGGTTCCAGGCCTGGGACGCCGAGCAGTGGCTCGGCCTGCGGTCCCCGGTCGCGCCCTCCGATTGAGCCCGTAGCCCGCGAAGAAAGGTCACTCCGCGAAGCGAAAGACCAAACGAAGGACGAAGCTGCAAAACGAAGAGATCCACGTCAAAGGACAGTGACGGCACATCGCCTGAGCCTCGGGAGGCGCAGGGGAGAGCAGCCCGACGCAACTTTGCATCAGCGCACTCAGCGGCCGCCGATGTCGTGTCCAGGAATTCTCCGGCCTCGTGACAGTCGGCAGGCGGGCATTGCCGGGGCGGGGCAAGTACGGCCGACTGTGATCACCGCGGGATCCCTCAGGCCACTGCCAGACCGACGCCGAGTGCACTCAACGACCTGATCATTGGGCCGAGTTCCAGCAACGTCTCCGCTATCGTACCGAGTCGACCAGCACACGCAGCCAGCCGGTGCCGGGACGACAGGTGCTCCCGTGGCCATCGCATCGCGGCCCGCGCTCAGGCACGCTTCCGGCCACAGCGCGATGCGGTCGGGCAAGGGTTGGTCCGGATCCAGCCGCCGCTGAGCGCCCACGTGGCCGGTGAGCTCTGCGGTCAGCTCCCTGGAGGCTATGTCGGACGCGGCTGGCACGATGCTCCGTATGGATTTCGTACCTCCGCTCGACGGCTTGGATTCCCACCCCTGGCACTCCTTCTCGCACGCGTACGGAAGTGCGGAGGACATTCCTGATCTGCTGAATGCTCTGACCGGCTCTGACACCGATGCGGCGGACGGGGCGCTGTCGGAGCTGTACGGGTGTGTGCTGCACCAGGGGACGGTCTACTCAGCCAGCACGGAAGTGGTGCCGTTCCTTGCCAGGATCGCGGCGGCCGGGCACCACACGGCCGACATCCTGGGGCTGCTCGGTGGCATGGCCGAGAGCGAGGACGAGCACGGCCTGGTGCCGGGCTCGGTCCGGGCGGCAGTGGCCCGACAGCTTCCGCTGCTCCTCCCGCTGCTGGCCGCAGCCGATCCGGACATCCGCCGGACCGCTGCCTGGGCGATATCCCACACCCGCTCGACCGAGATCGCGCTATCCGCACTGCGCTCGCGTTGGGAGGAGGAATGCGAACCCACCGCTCGCGCGGAGGTACTGGGCGGGATCGCCCGGCTCGACCCGCGGGCAGGAGTGGTGGCGGCCGCCACCGCCCTGGACCCTTCCCAGCCCGCTGAGGTGCGCATGGCCGCTGTCTTCGTGCACCTCGACGCGGACGATCCGTGGACCGAGCCCCTGCACACGACGATGTTGTCCCTTCTGCCCGCTGACGCCCTGTGCTCCGGCCTTGACCTCGAACGCGGCGAACCGCTGGCCGCGGTCATCGAGGCTCTCCTGGGAAGAGGCCGCCGAACGGAGCGCGAGGCAGCGTTCTCCCTGCTTGACGCGGCTCTGCATGACGGCCGTGCCGAGGTACGGGCCGAAGGCCTCTGGGCGGCCGACCATGCCTGCATGCTCTCCCGCGGTGCCCCGCTGAGACTGGTACACGGTCTTCGCGCGGCGGCCGTCGACGAGGAGTCCGTGATCGGCATGGCGTCCCTCCTTGGCCGGCTGGGCAGCGTCGCCGCACCGGCCGCGGACGTCCTCGCCCCGCTCGCCGGACGAAACCCGCACGAGGACGACGACCGGGCGGACCGGGCCCTGGCCGCGCTCGTGCTCGTCGCGCCCGCCAAGGCGGTTCCCCTCCTGGCCGCGGGCATGGGACGGCGCCCACGGGCCCTCGACGCCGCCAGCGGGTTCCGAAAGCCGGCCGGCTGCGCCCTCCCCTTCGACAGAGCTCTCCTCGACGCGGTTCGGGACCGCCTCTCGCGGCCCGAGGACCTGACCGGCAACGAACCGTGGCAACTGACCAACTTGCTGGCGGAGTGGGGCGCCGACGCCGGGCCGGCGTTGCCCGAGCTGTGCGCGGCGCTCTCCCGCTGGCCGAGCCAGGCAGCCCGGGCCATCGCGTCCGTCGCCGAAGCCTGCGCTCCGCCGGATCGTACGCAAGCCGTCATCTCCTTGCGGGCGGCGGCCGAGCAGGGAGTCCTGCACGCGGCGAAGGCCCTGTACACGCTCGTCGGCGAGCCCGCGTCGCTACTGAGCTGTCTTGAACAGGAACTCCGGTGCGGCGGCGATCCGAGAGCGGCCGCCGGGACCCTCGGCACACTCGGTCCCCGGGGAGCGGCACTGGCCCCGGCTCTGCGCGAGGCACTCCGTGGGCCCGACGACGACACCACGCCCGCGCTTGACACGGACACGGCGGTCGCCGAGGCGCTCTGGCGCGTCACCGGAGACGCCACCGGGGCCGTCGTCGTTCTGGACTCGGTACTCGCCCGCGCCGAACGTAACCCCTGGTCCCGGTGGTCGGTGGTGCGGGCCGCCCGCGCGGCGGCGCTCCTCGGCCCGGCCGGGCGGCAGCTCTCCGCCCGTCTGGAAGCCGTCCTCGATGATCCGGTACAGGCGCCAGCCGCGGTGGTGGCCCTCATGGCCGTGGCAGACCCCGCCTCGCTGGACCACACCGCGCTCGCCGACGCGGCCCTGCGCTCTGCAGAACAGGGCGCCGATCCGACAGGGGCGTGCGACGCCCTGGAAGCCCTCGGCTTCACCGCGTTGACCACAGACCACCTGCACCGACTGGCCGAGATCGCCGACGGCGACGCCCGGATCGTCCGCTCGGGAGTCGAAGACCGCATCATCCACCAGGATGAAGCCCTCCGAACACGCGCCCGGGCGCTCATGACCGCATTCAAGGCCCCCTCAACTCCCTGACCGACCAAGCACCGTCGCCCGCCCCGGCAGCCGGCGTGGCTGTCGGCCCGCACGTCCTGCACGTGAACACCTGGGGTTGTCCCGTAACGGCTGATCTTGGTGTCATGATCTTGCCGTGCCTCGTCTGATCACGACGTCGGAGTCAACCTGGACAGCCCCCTTCACGAGGCTGAGCCCGCGGCAGTTCGGCAAGCTGGTCACTGCGATGCGGAGCGAGGTTACGAACCCAGCACGCCAGGCCGACCGTGAAGCCTGACTCCGCGGCACCGGATCCTGTTCGCCCTCACGGGACAACTCCCGCCCCGTACGGGGCCGGAGAAGTCCAAGGGGGCCGCTCCCCGGCTCCCCGGCTCTCCGGCTCTCCGGCTCTCCGGCTCTCCGGCTCGGAGACTGCTCAGTCGATGCAGAACTCGTTGCCCTCGATGTCCTGCATCGGGATGCACGAATCATTGCCGTCATACAGTGTTTGCACATGTACCGCGCCGAGCGGGACCAGTCGTGCGCATTCGGCCTCGAGAGCGGCGAGGCGCTCTTCACCCACGAGTCCGGTGCCGACCCGCACATCAAGGTGCAGCCGGTTCTTGGCGGCCTTCCCCTCCGGGACGCGCTGGAAGTACAGGCGCGGGCCCACACCTGAGGGATCACTGCAGGAAAACCATGAATCCCGCTGCTCAGGTGGCTGCGAGCAGTTGAAATCGTCCCACGTGGCAAACCCCTCCGGGGGCGGCGGTACGACGTACCCCAGCACTTCGCACCAGAAACGAGCGAGGCGCTCAGGTTCTGCGCAGTCAAAGGTGACTTGAAACTTCTTGATCGCTGACATCGGCGCAACGTACCAGGGGACTCTGCCGCTCGTTTCTCCACGCGGGATCACCCGTACACCTGCTGCGATCCGGGCCATGTAGGACATCAGGTGATCAAACCGGACGGTCCGCGAGAACGACGCGACCCTGGTGGCGGAGCCCACCGGTGGTCCGCAGGATCCAGTCCTGGCCAACCACCTTCCTGCCCAAGGATCAGTTGCGGGACAGCCCTTGGCCGGCCGGACGCACCGACGAAGGGCTGTCCCGTGATGGACGGGACTTGTCCCCGCAGCCTGGGCACTGGAGACCGCTGCCGATGAATCCGAGCGCTCCGGAACGTAGCCTCACGGGTTCGGCGGTATCACCGGTGCGGGCAGGTCCAGAGCACGCCCGAGGGCGGATGCGACAGAGGGCGCGTAGTCAGGCAGATGCAAGGAGGTCCAAGCGGCAGCCAGTTGGAGGAAGTCGGTCAGGTCGCGCTCTGCACCGGCGAGCAGGCGACGCAGGTCGGTGACGGATACCTCGATCACCGGGCTGTCGTCATGCTCGGCGTCGACGGTCAATCGGACGACGTCGTCGTGACGTTCAGCGAGCGGAGACGGGTCGTGACCGAAGGAGGCCCAGCCGTCGCCGTCGACGACCTCGAGCCAGTCGCGCCTCTCGTCCAGCCCGTTGCAGCAGCCCGGCAACAGCGTGGCGCCGGTTGCGGTGTCAGTGATCTGCAGGCCGCCGGATGCGAAGAGGTCGTCCACGGTGAGCAGTCCGTACAGGAAACCCCCGAGCGGGTCGGCGGGCCGCGGTGGGCAACCGTCGTCCTCGGGAACGTTGTTGTTGCAGTCGGCGATGCGCATCACCGCTGTGCCGACCTCGGTCCGATCGAGCCTTCCGCTGAGCGGCAGGAAGCCGTACGGCGTGTTCTGGGCGACCGGCCACAGTGTGAAGCCGTCGAGGGCGAAGATCTCCAGGACGGGCTGCAGAACGATCACCCAGGCAGTTTGCGGCATGACTGCTCGCGCCGCACCACGATTACTGCCGTTCCCGGTCCGCCCTGGAAGACGAGTGCGGCGGCGGCTTCGCGGTCAACACCATTGGGTGCTGACCGGCGCCGCCGCAACGTGTCACAGCGTCGCGGTCGGCTCCTCACCGTTCGCGCTGCCCGCGAGCCACTCGTCCCATCCCAGGTTGAAGGAGGCGTAGCCGTTGTCTGCCGGCGCCTTGGCACGCGGCGAGCCGGTGATGGTGACGGGGTCACCCTGCTTCACCTGGCCGTAGAACCACTTGGCGTCCGACAGGGACAGGTGGACGCAGCCGTGCGAGCCGCGGGCGCTGCCGCTGCCCGGATTCGGGTCACCGGTCGAGTAGTGCACGTACGTGCCGGACTGGGTGAGGTGGACGTCCCAGGGCAGCGTCAGGTCGTAGTAATTGGGGCTGCCCTTGTCGCAGCTGATACCGACGCTGCAAGAGGTCATGTGGACCTTCTCCTGCTTGTCGATGACGGCCATCGTGCCGTTCCACGTCGGGTACTGGGCGCTGCCCGCATTGATCGACAGCGTGCGCACCACCTTGCTGTTCCGGGTCACCTTCATGGTGTGGCCGGTCACGGAAACATCCGCGCGTACGTCGTCACCGATCTTGAAGGTATGCGTGTAGCTGTGCACGCCGTAGCGTCCGTTGCCGTTGCTGACGCCCTTCATGTCGGCATCGATCTTCACCGTCGTACCGGAGGGCCAGTACTCCTTCGGCCGCCAGTCGGCGCGCTTGTCGCCGAACCAGTGCCAAGCACCGGACACCGGCTGCGAGGCGCTCACCTTCATGTGCTTCTCCACCGTGGCCCGCGCCTTGGCCGCCACCGGGTTCGTGAAGATCACCGAGACCGGCATGGCCACACCGACCGTGGCTCCCGTCTGTGGCGTGATCGTCTCCAGCAGCATCGGCGGACCCGCGGGCTTCGTCGGTGACGGCGAGACACTCGCGCTCGGCTTGCCCGACGGCTTTGCGTCGTCCCCACTCGCCTGGTGACTGCCACCCCCGCCGCACGCACTCGCGCCCACCAGCATCACACCCGTGACGAGTGCGATCCATATGCCGCCTTTGCGCCGTCCCACGATCTGCCCCGCTCTTTCGCTCCCCAGCCCTGACGGGCCCGACTCCCTGTCAGACGGCAACGGCATGGGCCGCAGTTGCACGCCTCGCGTAAAACGTATCCCAAGACTCGTTGCGCACCGCCGGACCGGGGACGATGAAGGGCCGGCGCAACCGGCTGCTTCACCCCGGCCGAGACCTCCATCGACTCCGCCCTGGCCGTCACCGAGGCCAGGACCGCGTCGCGCTCCGCTCCTCCGCGAGGCGTGACAGCCGGCATCATGCTCACACTCCGTCAGCATCAGCGTGACACTCTCCGGATGTCCGACAAGTGACCCGGTCCGCCTGGAGTCACATCGCGCGCGAGCCGATCCGAATGAAGAAGGTGCGCACCTGACGGTGGGTGAGGTGATCCGATTCCTCATGAGTGGCGCCGGCTGGAGACGCTGCTGCCCACCGGCGGGCACTGCGGCAGCCGGTGGAGCCCCGCCGCGCGGTGATCCTCTGCACGGTACCGAGGGGCGGGCCGCCCGGGCAGGTGCCCCAGGCCTGCGCCCGATGACCCGGCTCACCGGGCGCGAGTGGCTGTGAGTCGCCACCAGCTCCTCGCATGTCCGCTGGTCAGACCGGTGCACTCGAACGTAACCTTGCCGCGGTGACCAGCTGGACCAAGATCTACTCGGACGACTGCACGCCCCCTGCCGACCGCAGCCTGGACGAGCTGACGACCGAACTGGCCGCCTGTCTCAAGGACCCCGACCCACGGATTCGCGACGGCCACCCCTAGCGGGTGCTGGGAACGTGGATCGAGCGAGATGTCATCCAGGTCGAACGCCGGGTGGCGCTCGGCGACGAGATGGCGCGCCGGTTCGACGATCCGCAGATCGAAGCACGCACATCCGCGGCGCTGGTACTGGGCATGATCGTCAGCCGCGGCGATTTCCGTCACAACAGCTCGATGCCTTTACCCGCTGGTATCCGGCAGAGCCGGATCTGCGAGGGCGCGACGCCCGGCTGGGCTGGCTGCACGCGGCAGCTCACGGTGCGGACCTGCTCGGCACCTTCGGCTGCCACCCCCAGGTCGATCCGGCTGCCATGCTCGATCTGGCATCCGCGCGACTGCTCACGCCCACCGATTACCTCTTCGCCCAGCGTGAGAACGAGCGACTCCCCGACGCGATCGAGCGGACGCTCACCCACCCGCAGATCACAGCGGAACAGTCCACTCACTGGATGACCTCCATCGACGCGGTCGTCCACGCCCTGCCCCCGGGTGTCCCCACACCGCCTCACGTGTCGAAAACCCTGCACACCCTGCGGGCTCTCTACGTCCTCACCGGCCTCGACCGCCCCCACCCAGGCCGCCCCGCCCACCTGGAAGCCCGTCAGGCAACGGCTCGCCCGGACTTTGCGCAGCAGCACCTGAGAACGCCCTCCGGCCGCAGCGGGAGAGCTACCGCGCCCAGGTCGATTCGACGCCAATCGAATGACGCTGCGCTCAGGTCGCGGCACGGAAACGACGCGATGATGATCGGCATGGTCACGCTCGATCGGCGCGACGCAGAACGTTGGGTCACGTCCGTCCGGATACCGGAAAATCTCTCCGTGACGTGGATAAGGCCGCGCGGTACCCCAGCGAGGGCGAACATTGCGCCGTGGACGAACGGACCGTGACCCCTCCGGCGTCCGAAGCGGCCGCGCTGTTCGTACCGAGCCTGGCCGCCTCACTCGCGGCCGCCCTTGACCAGCGGAGACCCCGGCAAGAATGATCAGGAAACGTGGGGGCGCAGCTCTATGTGCTCACTGCTCGACGAGGTGTCACCGGAGCATCGTCGGGTCAGTAGCCGTACCCGAAAATCCGCGCAATGAAGTATGCGGCAAAGATGATCGATCCCAGCACGATGAGTCCTGCCCATAGGGCAGGGTGTTCCCAGATCCCTCCGTCTGCGCGTTCCTGATGGGCTTCACTGATGGAGCCCTCGGCGGGTGGTGTCTCCCCTGGAGGATTCAACGCTATAGCCATACTCGTATTTTCCCTCCGTCGCACCCTTTCCGCATTGCGCTCCGGGCAGTGGTCTTCGCGTTACGGAGGGTCGGAGACAGTGTCGTGGTGCTTCACCAAAGGCTGTCCCGAACTGCTGGCTGCGCTGCGGGCACTGAGTCGAGTCGACCGGCGCGTGGACGAGGCGACGGGCCGGCGTCGGCGGTTCTCCTCGGGGATCCTGCCGCCGCTGTGCCGCAAGTCCCCGAAGATCGCCGAGGTGCTGCCGCCGCTCTACCCGCACGGCCTGTCGTCTCGCTGCTCCGTGCCCGCGATGGAGCGGTTCCTCGGCTCCTCCGCCCGACTTTCCCCGGCCACGACCACCCGGCTGACGGACCAATCGCAGGACGACGAGGCAGCCTTTCAGGACCGCGACCTGTCCGAGACCGACCCGGTCTACATCCGGGTCGACGGCATCCACCTGCGGATACACCTGGACCAGGCGAAAGCCGCCGTCCTGGTCATGCTCGGGGTCCGCGCGGACGGCACGAAGGAGCTGGTGGCCATGGCCGACGGGTATCGCGGGTCCACCGAGGTGGCCTTGTTCACGAGAACCGGATCTGGCTCAGGTTGTGTGATCCGCTCACTGTGAGTGTCCACGGAACTCCCTGCGGTCCCTCGGGAAGTTGCCGCACAACGAGCACGGGGAAGAGTAGCCGGGCCGACAGTTCGGGGCTGTGAACGAGGTCTTGCTCCGGCTGGAGGAGTTGCCGTTCCCGTCAATATCGCGGGCGTCGGCCGGACCCGATCAAAGTCAATACTCAAACTGAGCCTTGACCTTGACCCACGGGTCAAGGCTTAGCGTCCGGCTATGAATGCGACTCATCGTCTTGTGCGCCTTGCCCGCCGCCCGGCTGGATTGCCGACCCCGGACGACTTCACCCTGGCACAGGCCCCCATCCCCCATCCTGAGGTCGGCCAGGTACTCGTCCGCAATACCCATTTCCTCGTCTTCCCGGGCCTGCGCACCCTCATCGGAGGCGAGACCCGCGATGTCCCGCTGCCGCCGCTGCACCCTGGCGACACCTTGTTCGGCCCCGCGATCGGCGAGGTGGTCGACGGGCCGCTGGAGAAGGGTCAGCTGGTGCTGCACCTTCAAGGCTGGCGGGAGTACGCGACGCCCGCCGTTGCCGAGTGCAGGCCGCTGGACGGCACCCTGCCCGACCCGGTGGCCCACCTCGCCCAGGGCTCAGCAGCGTACGGCGCGCTGACCCGGTTGGCCGGGGTCCAAGAGGGCGACACCGTATTCGTGACCGGCGCCGCCGGCGCTGTGGGCACCCTGGCGGGCCAGATCGCCCGGCTGTTGGGTGCCGCCCGGGTAATCGGCAGCACAGGCTCACCGGACAAGGCCCGGCGGCTTGAGCGGGAACTCGGCTACGACGCTACCGTGCTGCGCGAAGCGGCCCCGATCGACAGGCAGCTCGCCGAGGTAGCGCCGGACGGCATCGACGTCGTCCTGGACACCGTGGGCGGCGAACAACTGACGGCCGCCGTCCACGCAGCGAACCGGGGCGCCCGGTTCGCCCTGGTGGGCGCGCTGGACGGTCAGCTTTCCCCAGACCGAGCAGGCGGGAGCGCGCCGACTGTGCTCGACACGTACCGGTTGCTGACCAGGGGCATCACGATCGCAGGCTACAACGGCGTGGACCACCCGGATGTCGAGGCGGAGTGGGAGGCCCGCTTCGGGGACTGGCTGCGGGCGGGCGACATCCAATTCCCGTACACCCTGGTCCGCGGAATGGAGCGCGCCCCGGGTGCGTTGCCCCAACTGATCGCCGGCCGCTCCTTCGGGGCGGCAATCGTGGAGCTGTAGGACAGGGCGGAGCGGGCATGCGGATCGGCGAGGCAGCGGCGGCAGCCGGCACCACACCGCGCGCTCTGCGGCTGTACGAGGCCCGCGGCCTGCTTCGACCCCCGCCGCGTACCCCGTCCGGTCAACGTGAGTACGGCCCCGCCGAGGTGGCCCGCGTCCGCGTCATTCGCACCCTTCTGGCTCTGGGCCTCACCCTCGAGGACCTCCGCCGCCGCGCCCACCGCCTGGACCTCCTCGTCCAGGACCCGTCGGCGTGCTGTGGCAGCCGCCCCGGCGAGTTCAGCGACGTCGTGGCCGATCGCCTGGCAACCCTGGACGCGGAGATCGCACGCCTCACACACCTACGGCAGGGCCTCGCCGCGGCCGCAGGCGGGCCGCACGATGACCCGGCATCGCCGACCACCCACAACGGCAGCGTTCCCGGACCTGAGCTTGAGTGTTGATCTCCGACCGGTGGGGATGGCGCTCGTGGTTTCAAGTCTGCCGCTCATACGCGACGTCGGATGCAGCCCCCTTCGAGGGCAATGTCACCACGCGTGCGAACCCGAGTACGCCACCCGCAAGGGCCGCCACTACGGGACCGTTCTCGTGGACGTCGAAACCCGCCGGCCCGCCGGCCTGCTGCCCGACCGGGATTCGTCGACCTGGCCGCCTGGCTGGCCCAGCGGCCCGGGATCGAGGTCGTCTGCCGGGATCGCGCGCCGTTCTCCGCCGATCATGCCACCGTGTCCTGCCGGCATGATCGAAACACTCCCCGGGGCGGGATGGGGCCGACCGGATTCGAACCGGCGTCCTCCCACATGCGGTGAAGGCGCGACAACCACTGCGCTACGAGCCCCATCCCGCTCGCGATCGTACGAGCCACCCGCACTCCATCGCTCCGAATTCGTCCAGGACGATGGATCACTCAGCGTGGCCACACCACAGAACCTGAGCCAGAACCGGTTCTCATGACGAAAGCCGGCACGGCTCGCCCCTTCATCGTCTGCCGCAGGTGGTGCGGCTACGCGCCGACTCCCATTCCTCCGCTCACGACGAGGTTGTCTCCTGTGATGTAGCTGGAGGCATCGGAGGCGAGGAAGGCCACGGCCTCGGCGATGTCGGCGGGCAGGCCCACCCGTCCGAGGGGGATGCCCGCCCTCCAGGACTCCAGGGTTTCCCGGGAGATACCCCGACGGCTGTAGGCCGGAGTGTCGATCGTGCCCGGACTGACGGCGTTGACCCGGATCCGGCGCGGCGCCAGTTCCAGGGCTGCTGCCCGCATCAACGGCAGCAGCGAGCCCTTGGCAGCCACCATGGCGGGTGCTCCGATACCGGTGCCGGCACCGATCGTGAAGATGACGGACGCGCCGTCGTTGAGCAGGGGAAGGGCCTTCTGCAGGGTGAAGAAGTTGCCCTTGACGTTGATGTCGAAGAGCGCGTCGAAGTCGGCTTCCTCAGTGTCCGCCAACGGCTTCACCCGCGAGATCCCGGCATTGAGGAAGAGCACGTCGAGTGCACCGAATCGTTCCCGGGCCTCGCCGATGGCGTGATCGATGTCGGCCAGGGAGCAGGCGTCGGCGCGTACCACCGCGATCTCCGCCGGAAGACTCTTCTTCGCCTCGGCAACACTCTCGCGCCCGGTGACCATCACGCGGTAGCCGCGTTCGAGGAGAAGCTCGGCGGTCGCCCTGCCGATCCCGCTGGTTCCACCGGTGATCAGAGCTGCGGGTGCGGACATACTGTTTCTCCTTGCTTGCACTACATGAAGCGGACGCAGACGCCCGTGTGCGGCGCACGCCACGTGAGGCGTCGGGGCTGGTGAGCCGTGCAGTCCCGGGGCGATGAGCTAATGCCTCCACGCTAGGAACCTGTGGCGGCCCCCGTCCAAAGCCCATGCCGCAAGAGGGCATACACCTAGGGCATAACCAAAGGTCAACATCATGTTCGAAGAGAGGTGTCGGACGTACGGGGGGGTACGCTGCAGGCGTGCCAGACGCAACTCCCCCGGCGGATATCGATCTTCGACTACTGCGTTACTTCGTCGCCCTCGCTGAGCACCGGACCTTCACCCGCGCCGCCGATGCCCTTCACCTCACCCAGCCGTCCCTGAGCCGGCAGATCCGCCGCCTGGAGCAGCAGCTGGGAGCCCGACTGCTGGACCGCACCCCCCACGGCAGTCGACTCACCGCAGCAGGCGAGGTCCTCCTGCCCCACGCCCAAACGCTGCTGAGCACCGCTGCCAGAGCCACCGCTCTCACCCGGGCCGCGGCCGAGCCCACCCGCATCACCATCGGCTACACCACGAACATCATCATTACCCCCGCGGTACGCGAGCTGCGCCGTCGGCATCCGGACGCCGACGTGAACACCGCGCACCTCTCGTGGCATGAGGTGCGCCCCGCCCTGCTGGACGGCCGCGT
This sequence comes from Streptomyces sp. NPDC058231, assembly GCF_042882275.1. Lineage (NCBI taxonomy): Bacteria > Bacillati > Actinomycetota > Actinomycetes > Kitasatosporales > Streptomycetaceae > Streptomyces > Streptomyces sp. NPDC058231. Next base: position 21,986 of record NZ_JBHVWN010000068.1, read on the forward strand.
GGACGCCGTGGTCACCCGGCTGCCGCTGCAGACCGCAAAGCTGCACGTGACCGTCCTCTACGACGAACCGCGCGTGCTGGTGGTCCCCCTCGACCACCGCCTGGCAGGCAGAGAATCCGTCGCTCTCGCCGATTTCACCGACGAGCCCCTGATCCGCGCAAGCGACCCGGCCCGGGACGCCTTCTGGCGCATCGACCCCCGCCCCGACGGCAGCCGCGCCCCCGACGGCCCCCTGGTCGAGGACCTGGAGGACAAGCTCGAACTGATCGCTTCCGGACGGGCCGTGGCCATCGTGCCGGCTCTGGACGGCCGCATCCGCCCGTACCTCACCACCGTCCCCCTGCGCGATGTCGAACCCAGCCACGTCGTACTGGCCGTACGCTCCGAGGCCGAGGACCGCAACCGACTCCTTGCCGGGTTCCGTACCCTCGCCCAAGCCCTCCTCACCGGCCCCGTCCCGGCCGACCCGACGGTCACCGAGCCATCCTGAGCCGGCGACGGACCGTTGCCGGCTCTCCAGACGCCGCCGGGAGTCCGGGAGTTCGTGGCTCTGGTCGCCATCCGCTGGGCGCCGGACACGCCGGGGCTCCGCGACCGGGAGCCGAGCTGCCGCGACCAGGTCGAAGCGTTGAACGCCGCCGCCCTCGAAATCCTCGCCTCCGGCGGACCCGCCAAGCAGATCCGCAACACCGCCCGGACCGATCTGGAGCGGCAGAACCGGCACTGAGCTGCAAGCCGACATCGACAAGTCTTCTGTTGCTCCGCTGAGTCGTCCTTCAACAAGGCTGACGCTTCCCTAGAGGGGGATCTGTCAGTGGGCGAGGGCACACTGGCGCAATGAGCACCCCTTGGTCCGCCTCAGCCGTCAATTCTGATGCCACACCTGTCTGGGTGGAGTCGATGGGCGGCCCTTTGATCGTCATTGCCGTCTCCGCGCTGGCTTCGTGGCGCGGATGCACGGAGACCGGTGCCATCGTGGGGGACGCAACCGCTCCAGACGATTACGACCGCGCCTGTGCGGTGGACGAACTGGCCGGCGTGATCGCCGTCGGTGGCAGCGGCGCGCAGGCACTGGTACTGGCGGATGAGCCGGCCACCAGCTGCTACCTGCCCGAGCATCGAGCCTTCCTGCGCCGACTCGCAGCCGACTCCGAGGACGGGCTGAAGGCAGCAGCCGAGGCTGTCCTCGCGGACCCCGCCACCGAATGGGAGGAGTGCGGCACATGGGTGTCGGACGGCCCGGCCGTGCTCATGGACTCCGCAGAGGCGGGAGCCGGGTTGAGCGTCGAATATCCCGGTGGTGGGGTGCCCGCTCAGGCCGCGGTCCCCCTGACCGCGGGCCGCTGGAGGATTCGCGCCGTCCACACCGAGGCGGATGAGGAGAACTGGGTCGGCTTGGTGCAACTTCTCTCCGTCGACGCCTGACCCCGGCAGTCGCCTCGGACGAGCGCGGTCACGTGCGGCACGCAAGGTTGCGCAGGTGGGCGATGCCGAGCATCGCGTGGTGGACGCCATTGTCTCTCGGTCGCAGTCGTGAAGTGTCGTCCAGGTCTTCATCCGCGCGCAGGCGTGCTCGATGCGGGCGCGAACACGGTCAAGGCTGGGAACCTGTGCGCGAGTCGCGCGGCTTTCGTCCCGATGATCTCGTCGCCGTGTCAGGCGGCCCGTCCTGCTGTCCGATCCGGCGGATCTCCTCCAGCGGGTAGGGGGTTGCCCGGCTCTTCTGCTGGAATCTGCGATAGAAGCCCCCCATCACTGCGGCGACCGGGGCATGCCGGACGAGGACTGCTGCGACCGCCGCTGGAGTCTCCCCCGGTGGTGTCCCCTGGGCACAGCTGCGCACGAACTCCTTTCGTTCTTCCGGTTCGTAACCGTGCAGAGCGACGGCCAACCAGTTCACCAGATACGTGGCGGCGTAGCACCGGTCGTAGGTAAGGTGCTGGTCGAAGAAGGCGGACTCGCCCTGTGTGAGCTCGAAGCGGGAGGAGATCGCGAGGCCGTAGTCGGCGAAGAACAGTCGGCTGCCGTCGGTCAGGATGTTCTCGAAGTGCGCGTCGAAGTGCAGCAGCCCACGGGCGTTCATGAACGAGATGCCGGCTTGCAGCTCGTTGTCCACCATCGTGCATGCCCGCCCGGCCGCCTCGTCACCGGCCCCGATCTGAACGCCGAACCAGTCGTGCAGGGTCTGCGGGATGTACTCGAGGAACAGCATGAGGCTCGCCGTGGACTGTTGGAGGGCCTCGATCCGCCGGCGTACCCCCGGTCCGTCTCCCCAGTGGGCGACAGCTCGTTCCACATCGGCCAGTTCCTCGGGAAGTGGCCGGCCGGAGTCTGGCAACACCCGCCAGTGGTACATCAGGGGGAAACCCTCGTAGTCCCCCGCGATCACCCAGTTCGTCGTCATGGTGTGCACGGCCAGCTCACGCCATGCTCCGAACCCCGGGCTTCCGATGGCGCCGATGCCGTACTGGCAGAAGACCGGCAGAACGAAAAGATTCGCTGTGGAGTGAATGTTCTCCGGTCGTCGTTCCAGATCGGTCAGGCGTACCTGCTTGACGAAGACCGGGGTTCCGTCGACCTCCAGCAGTACCGACTTCCCGCCGATGCCGGAACCGATCGGTGTGGCGGCTGCCACGAGCTCCTGCAGGCTGCGATCACTGCATAGCGCCAGCGATGTGGAAACGGCGCCGTGAGCGGCCAGACGAGCACCGCGGGACATGTCAGGGCTCTTCACCTATGCCTCCTGCCTGGCGCCCGCCTCTCGTGCACCCAACTCAACCAACACCCGGGCAGGAGCTGCCGCAACCCTCTCACGTCGCGGGAAATGATCGCTCTCGGTGCCCTGACGGCTGTCGCAGCGCCCCAGCGACATCAATTCACATCAACCTGGAGCACGAACGACCCTCGTGAGCGACTCGCGAGTTCGCCTCGAACGACGTCCCTGGAAAGTGACACAGCAAGTGGTTGAGGTGTGCGGGTCGGGCGCCTGTCGCGGGGCCACCGCCGCGACGCGGTACGGGCCTTGAAACGGCTTGGGCGGTGCTCGCGCGGTGAGCGCGGGCACCGCCCGGAGCGACGTCGAGGGCGAGGAAAGCGAAAGAACTTGATTTCAGAGAGGAATGGAGAAGGAAGCCCCTTCATGGCCTCGCCGCGGCCAACGCTAGCACTCAGCCCGGGATCAAGTCGCGCAGATTTTCGCGGGTGATGACCCGCGAGTTCGGGTGCAGTCCCTCGGGACGTTCGAGACCGATGTACGTCACTGGCTCGTCCGGGGCCGGCCCGCCGTCCCACAGCTCCACGGCCGTCGTGTCGCCAGGCATCAGATCGATCAGATAGCGCACCGTCAGATGCTCGCGCTCCACGACGGCGCGCACCACCTTGGACACCGACACCTGGTTCTCCTCGACGCGGTTGGCCGACGAGATACCCCTCAGATACAGGTGCAGCCACTTCGCACGCCACCGGCCGTCGTCCTCGCGCCGGAACACCAGCGGCAGCGCCACGCGACCCGCCCCGCGAAGCTCGGACTTCATACGCACCGTGCTCGGCTCGAACGGCCGGCCCTTCTGCTCGCCGTCGCGCAGCATGAAACCGAAGAACGACTCCTCGGTCTTCTCGAAGCTCTCGCCGGCGAAGATGTTGACCTGCGGAACGATGAATGCGCTGCGTACTCGGTCGAGGGAGAGGTTGATGAATTCCGATGCCCCGTCGGGTGCTTCGGTGACGTCGCCCGAGTGTTCACCCCCGACAGCCGTGAGGGATGTGTAGGAGAGCCAGGAATCGGTGCTGTAGTCGGTGTGGAGAAGCAGCGCCGAGAGGTCGTAGTCGGTCCGGTCCTCGGTCTCCTTCCAGTACACGAAGAAGCGCAGTTGTTCGCCGTCGACCGCCGAGACCGAGCCTCGCGGCAGTACACCGAGCCCGGATGCGGTCGCCCTGCCGGTGAGCGGGAGCGCGACGTCGAGGACGTCGGGGTCGAGCAGCAACCGACCCGGTGCCGGGAGTCTGCGGCGCATCTCTGCGTCGAGGGCGGCGATCAGACGATCGCGGTCGGCGGCGGGGACCGGTGACCGGTCGTCGGGGGTGACCCAGCCGCGACCTCGGCGATTGATGAAGATTCGGGGTCGGTCGGTCTCCCGCTCGCGGTTCTGGAAGTGCTCGCGGACCGACAGCACGAGGCGGCCTGAGACCTGGGGAGCGACCCGCACCGCGGCGGCCACCACCGCGTCCCGCTCCTCCTGGTCGGCGGCGATGCGCAACAGGAGGTCCAAGGCACGGAACAGCTTGCCGGGAGCGGAGCTCAGCAGCCGTACCGCACCGAGGACGTCGAACTCGTCGAGCAGCCTCTCGACACGGCTGTCGAACGACCGGGCCTCCTGCTCGCCCCGCGCCACGGCGAACACATCGGCGGCGTGCGGCCACCGCGGGTACTCGTGCGGGTGGAGACGCTCTCCGAGCCGCTTGAATGGCTCGCGGTGCGCGTGCACATCGGCCAACTTGGCGGGGTTCGCCGCGACCACGGCGTCGAGGCCCGCGAGCAGTGCACGGCGGACCGGCCGCGAGAGTGCCCGAAAGCGTGTCGGCTGCTGCAGCGTCAGGTCACCGCCCGACAGCGCGCAGGCCAGCCGTAGCACATCAGTGACGGTGTCCAGCAGGAGGTCCGCACCGACGGCGAGACGGGCCTCGTTGACGACCGCCCGGTTCTCCCGGACCGGGATCGACTCCGGCTGAGGGCCGAGCACGCACCGCTCGGCGAGAGTCCTGAGGTCGCGCAGGTGGTCCTCGCCCAGTGGCGTCGTGCTGCCTGCCAAGGCCAGGTACAGGTCCGTGAGTTCGTCCTCCAGGCCCCGCCCGAGGTGCAGGACGGTCACCCGGTCGCCCGCCGAGGCGATCAGCTCGTCCTGCGCCGCGAGCATCTCCTCGTAGGTGTGCTGGTACCGGCCGTACGTGGGGAGGCTGAGCAGGTCCAGTACCCCGTGTGCCAGCTGCGTCAGCACGTTCTCGCGCGACCTGTCGTCGCTGAGGGCCGTCGTCACGCACCGAACCCAGAACTCCTCGGTGCCCGGCACATTCGCCGGAAAGTCGATGAAGTACGAGTTGTGCTGGACGTGGTCACCCACCATCTCGCTCACGGTGCGCAGCGTCCGCTCGGCGGTGCGCACGACCGTGGCCTCGGACAATCCCGACAGCCGCTCCAGCAGCTCCGCCGAGAGTTTGTAGCCCACGGACGTCAGTGCCGCGTCGAACTGTCGAGCTGCGGTGACTCCTTGACCGGGGGAACCTTCGGGGACGGAGAGGCGATGGGTGTGCCGGATGACCAACGATTCGAGACTGTGCGTCATTCGGGGATGATCGCAGAGGTGTGCGAACCGGCGCACAGGGGTTTTTGCACGCGCACCGACGCCGTGATCACAACGTCCACGGCGAGTCCATCTCGACGCGTCCGGACAGTGGCCGGCAACATCTGCCCCGTCAGCGGGCGTTCGGATAGCCCACGCCCGTAGCAGGAATGCACCCGGCGGGCTCTCGCCCGGCAACTCGGGCGGCGAGGCGGCGGCCCGCAGGCCACCGCGACCACCACGAGCGCCTCCGCGGTGAAGTCCACCCGCTCCGACCGCACATCGGCGGAACTCCGGTCGGAGCCGCTTTAGGGAAGTGTCCGCAGGGCTGGGGTCAGTGACTGGTGAGTTCACCGGTGAGCTTGCAATGAAGCTCGGCGCTGGGATCGTTCAGGCCGATGATCTGCACCCTCTTGCCGCGCTGGGCGTACTTGGTCTCGATGACGTCCAGGGCGGCCACCGAGGAGGCGTCCCAGATGTGGGCCGCGCTGAGGTCGATGACGACCTCGTCGGGGTCGGTGGCGTAGTCGAACCGGCCGACGAGGTCGTTCGAGGAGGCGAAGAACAGCTCACCGGTCACGGAGTAGACCACCGTGGTGCCGTCGGGGTCGGTGATCGCGGTGACGTCGGCCAGGTGGGCTACGCGCTTGGCGAAGACGACCATCGCGGTGATCGAGCCGACGACCACGCCGATGGCCAGGTTGTGGGTGGCGACCACGCAGATCACGGTGATGACCATGACGGCGATCTCGCCGGCGGGCATCCGCCTCAGCGTCTTCGGGGCGATGGAGTGCCAGTCGAAGGTCGCGAACGACACCATGACCATGACGGCGACCAGAGCGGCCATCGGAATGTCGGAGACGACCGGACCGAAGACGACGCACAGCATCATCAGGAACACGCCCGCGAGAAACGTGGAGAGACGGGTGCGGGCACCGGACACCTTCACGTTGATCATGCCACCTCGCCTTGCGGGACGGGCAGACCTGACCGCACCGCGGTGGCGGTCAGGTCCAGTTGCACAAGACACCGACAGCGCTGACGCTCCATTCTGTGTTGCGTCGTCACGCCACTTGAGGGCCCGCGCCAGGAGTGCCTTGATCCCGGTGAAGCCCGCGCCATCCGGCCGAATCATCACCCCGGACCAGCCGCCGACGCTGCTCATGGGGCAGCACCGCTGCTCGGCTGGGCGGCGTCGCAATCACGGGACCACGCCATACACGAGCCGCTCCTCGTCCGGCGGCCGCCGTGCGGCAGGATGAGGCCATGAGCGTAGTCAAGATCAACGTACTGACCGTCCCCGCCGAGCAGCGTGAGACGCTGGAGAAGCGCTTCGCGTCCCGCGCCCATGCGGTGGAGGGTTCCGACGGGTTCGAGTGGTTCGAACTCCTCCGCCCCGTCGAAGGCACCGACAGCTACCTCGTCTACACGCGGTGGCGTGACGAGGACTCCTTCCAAGCCTGGATGGAGGGCCCTATGAAGGCCGCCCACCAGGGCAGTGACGCCCAGAGCGACGAACGTCCCAAGCCGGCTGCGACCAGGTCAACACTGTGGTCCTTCGAGGTCGTGCAGCAAGCGGCGCCGGCAAGCGCGTAGGCAGGTGGTCGCGGGAAGGCGTCGGCATCGCAGGTGAGCCCTTTGCCGCCCAGCACTGCCAGATGTGCGGATGCGCGTCGGCCGACCCGCGAGATCCCTGCATTCCTGCGACTCGAAGTGCTCCGCGGCGGACCGTCTCCTGCCACGAGGTCCCCCGTCGGGCCATGACGGCGGTCGGACCATTCGGGACTCAGGCCCGTAGCCGAACATCGGTCCGGCTACGGCCGGATCCCCGCCGGCTCCGGACGCACCGTGCCTCCGGAGCAGAGCGCTCCGGAGGCACGGCACCGAAAGGGAGCCGGCCGGTGTCGATATCGGAATCGCAGGTCAGCCGCGCTCTTCTCCCCCTTACGTGTGTCGCTCAGAAGGGCCGTTCCGCCGCCTGTGACGTTCTCTCAGGAATCCAGCGGCTCGTAGTCGAACCAGTCGAAGTGAACGGTGCCGGTCGAGGCGTACATCCCGATGACCCGACCGGTGAAGCCGCCGGCGACCTCGGTGGACAGGTACCGGCCCTCAAGCTGGGCGAGCTCAACGATGGTGCCGTCCGGTTCCTCGATGCCGAAGGAGAGGGTGTCCGGACCGCTGCGTGCATCGGTCGGGTTCCGAGTGGCGGACACCTCCACCCTGAGTACCTGAGGTCCGACGGGGAGCGAACGGGACGTCACCACGGTGCGCAGCGGGCCGATGCGGGCGATCACGCGTACCTCGCCGGACACCGCCTCGATGTCGTAGTGGTGGCGCTCGTCCAGGCGGACGGCCAGGCCGCCACTGCCTTCGGCCGGGTCCAGCAGGGTGCGTGCCCGGCACGACAGGTGCTGCTGACGCCGGCCGACGAACGTCACGTCGGGGGCGTCGAGTGAGGTGCCGCGGGCTCGCAGGCTCAGCCAGCCGGCGCGTTCCTTCGTGGTGCAGTCGTCCGCTGAACGGTGTCGCGGAGAGATCCAGCGCGGGTCGAGCACGCTGAGGTCGAAGTCGTCCCGGACCGGCACGGCGGCAGTCGGCTGAAGAGGCCATGGGGGTGCGGGGATGGCGGGTGACACTTCGCCGATGACCGGCCAGTCGTCGACCCAGTGCACGGGGGCCAGGAACGTCTCCCGACCGAGCACGTGCCAACCGGGTGTGCCGCCGAGCGGCCGGACTCCGAGCAGCACCATCCACCAGGACTCGTCCGGGCCCTGGACGAGGTCCGCATGGCCGGTGTTCTGGATCGGGTGGTCGGTGCCACGATGCGTGAGGACAGGGTTGGCCGGGCAGGGCTCGAACGGGCCGTTGGGCGTACGTCCGCGGGCGATCGAGACTCCGTGGCACCGCTCTGTGCCGCCCTCGGCGATGAGCAGGTACCAGTAGTCGCCGATCCGGTACAGGTGCGGCGCTTCCGGTGCCTTGGCGCCGGGGGTTCCGGACCAGAGCCGACGCGGCGGGCCGAAGCACTCCCCCGTGTACGGATCGATGCGGATCTGTTCCATGCCTGCGGTGGTGCACCAGCAGTTGCCGTCCTCGTCCCAGACCAGGTCCGGGTCGATGCCCTTGACGCCGGGCAGGCTGATCGGGTCGGACCAGGGGCCGGCCGGGTCCGTGGCGGTGAACAGCAGATTGCCGCCATCGCTCACGTTCGTCGTGATCAGCCAGAACCGGCCCTCGTGGTGGCGCAGCGTAGGGGCGTAGATCCCACGGGAGGAGGCCGTCTCCACCGGAAGGCTCAATTGCGACGGACGTTCCAGGGCGTTGCCGATCTGGGTCCAGTGCACCAGGTCACGGCTGTGGAAGAGGGGGACACCGGGGAAGTATTCGAAGCTGGAGCAGGCAAGGTAGTAGTCCTCGCCCACGCGGCAGACGCTGGGATCGGGGTGGAACCCGGAAATCACGGGATTGCTGATGTTCCCACCCGTCTCGGGCACGCTCGACAAGGCGAATCCTTTCATCGGTCCGGCCACATCACGCAGTTGCTGGTCACGGGTCTGGGTGCCCAAGGGTCAACCATCGGCGGCCAGGGTGCTGTTGAGCTACCGCGATCAAGTTTGCCTGTACGGTCTGCCGCGCGGCGCCGCCCGGCATGGCTGATCCGATCGAGGCGGCGTTCATCTGGTACGAGTACACCGTAGGGGTGGCCGAGGATCGCGTGTAAGGCGGTGCGGGAGAGGGTGACGAGGCATCGTGGGCGTTGTCCTTGTCATCGGTGACGGCGGTGGGAACGACGGCGGCGCGTTGGTGGACCCGCTGGTCACGGCAGGGTCCGACCTCCACCGCGACGGCTTCCTGCTCGGCTGGAAGTGGTGGAAACACTCCAAGACCGGCTCGTGATCGTTGTACCTGACAGGACCTCTGCTTGCGTGCGTCCCGGCGCAGACTTGCAGGGCGTGGTGGCCCCGTCGGCCGCCGCGTCCCTGCCCCGGCCTACCCAAGGACCGCCACCGTGAACGAGCGCGTTCTCACTCCCCGCAATCGGGGTTTTCTCTTTCTCGACTCCCACCCTGCGGGGTGCGGGCAGTTGGTGGCCGACATGTGGAAGGCATGCCCGGCCCCTGTCGGCGTGCCGGAGGACGACGGGCCGGTGGCGCTGGTCATCGGTTCCTCTGCCGGCTACGGTCTAGCGGCCACCCTCGCCGGACTCAAGCGCGCCGGTATTCGGGGTATCGGTGTGTCCTTCGAGAAGGCCCCCACGGTGCGGCGTACCGCGACGGCGGGCTGGTACCGCACCGCCGCCACCGCTGACATCGCCCGCGCTGCCGGGCGGGACATGGTCTTCCTCAATGGCGACGCGTTCTCCGACTCGATGAAGGACCAGGTCGCCGACCTCATCGAGCAGCGCTTCGGCGGCCGGCTGGACTACTTGATCTACTCGGTGGCCGCGCCCCGTCGTACCGACCCCGACACCGGCACCCCCTACGCCTCGGTCCTCAAGCCGATCGGCCAGGCGAATCGCACCAAGACCCTGGTCTTCGACGACGAGGGTGCTCCTGAGGTCCGCGAGGTGGAGACCGGGCCGGCGGAGGGCGACGACGTGGAGCAGACCGTGGCCGTGATGGGCGGCGCGGACTGGGAACGCTGGATCGACCACCTCGCCGGGCGCGGACTGCTCGCCGACAAGTTCGCCACCGCCGCGCTGTCCTACATCGGTTCGTCGCTGACGGCGGCGATCTACCGGCAGGGCACCATCGGTGCGGCCAAGGCCCACCTGGAAGCCACCGCGCGCACCTTGAACGAGCGGCTCGACAAGCTGGTGGGCGGGCGGGCCGTGACCTCCGTCAACGGTGCCGCCGTCACCCAGTCCTCCACCGCGATCCCCGGTATCGCCTTGTACACCGGTCTGTTGCGCGGCGTCCTCGGGGACGGTCTCGTCCCGCCGATCCATCAACTCGCCGTCCTGTGGGACCAGCTCACCGGTGCCGTCCCGCTCGCCCTGGACGACGAGGGCCGTATCCGTCTGGACACCTTCGAACTGACCGACGACGTCCAGGCGACCGTTGCCGAACGCTGGGAGACCGCCACCACGGCGACCATCGCCGACCTGGCCGACCTCGACTGGTTCCGCACTGAGGTCCGACGCCTCTACGGGTTCTCCGTGCCCGGCATCGACTACACAGCCCCGGTCGCCACCGATGTCCCCTGGCCTGCCCACGCCCCCTGACACCTGCCCGGGGAAGAGCCAGGGTGAAGGCCCCGCGCGGCTTCAGGCCTCATCGGGAGCGTTCTTGCCGTGCAGGGGCCGCAGCCCGCTGGGCAGGGTGTGGTGGTCCCGGCCCGCTCAGGAAACGGCGAACACACACATGGCTGCCAGGCACCGCAGATGCCTGGCAGCCGTGCGTGAACCGGGCTCAGACCGCACCGGCACGAAGCTCGGGTAGCGTCGTTGTCGTCAACGGACGGGGCTCGCGGCCCGTATCGACGAGGACCACGTCGCACGTCGCCGTGTGGATGAGTGCGCTGGTGAAACTGCCGTCGGCGAACTGGGCGACCGGGCCTCGCGGGGAGCGCCCGACCGCCACGGTGCGCGCGCCCGCCTCGGCGGCGTGGTGGGCGAGGTCCCGGCCGGCCGCAGCATGGTCGCCCACGCTGTGCAAAATCTGTCCGGTGGCCGTGATGCCGTATGCGGCGACCCGGTCGAGGTGGGCGATGACCGCAGCACGCGCCTGGTCGGTGGTCTCGGTGTCCGTCGCCTGTTCCGCGACGACGGCTGTCTCCTGGACGTGAACGACTTCCAGCGGGCTGCCTGTGGCAGCGGCGAGGTGTGCCGCGGCGTCCACGATGACGGCCGCCTGATCGTGGGAGCCGACTGCGACGATCACCGGTGCCGCGCCCGGGGGGACCGGAGTGCCGACGGCCGTGAGCGTCGGCGTCAACGGCTCGCTGTCGGCTGCCTGCGTCTCCGCCTGGCGCAGCATGCGGTGGCCGGTGGCGAGAACGGGGATGGCGAGAACGAAGGCGGCGGCGCCGACGTAAAAGGGGAGGCTGAGACCGGCCGCGTCAGCGAGTTTGCCTGCGACGTACGGTGCGATGCCGCCGCCGATGAAGCGCAGGAAGCCGTAGGCGGAGGAGGCCACGGGCCGCTCCACCGGGGCGACGAGCATGACCGCTTGCGTGGTGAGTGTGTTGTTGATGCCGATACACGCGCCGCTGACGATGACGGCGACGACGACGACGGTCGGTGTCTGCACGCACGCCGCGATCACCGCCATGATCACGCCCAGGGCGGCGAGGTTGGCGTAGAGCACGGGGGCGGTGCCGAACCGGGCTTGCAGACGCGGGGCGCCGAACACGCTGAAGAGTGCCACGAGCAGACCCCAGCCGGTGAAGACCAGGCCGAGTTGGAGTGCGTCGAGCTCCATGGGGTAGGGCGCGTAGCCCAGCATCGTGAAGAAGCCCCAGTTGTACATCAGGGCCACGATGCCCATCGTGAGCAGACTGCGGTGGCGCAACGCCTTCAGCGGGGCGATGGGTGAGGTGACGCGCTCCGGTTTCGGCGTGGCGGGCACGAGGACGACGGTCGCGATCAGCGCGATCGCCATCAGGGCGGCGACGCCGAAGAAGGGGCCGCGCCAGCTGACGTCACCGAGCAGGCCACCCAGCAGAGGGCCTACGGCGATTCCCAGGCCCAGTGCGGTTTCGTACAGGATGATCGCCCCGCCGAAGCCGCCGCTGGCAGAGGCGACGATCACGGCGAGGGACGTTGCGATGAACATCGCGTTGCCCAGTCCCCAGCCGGCCCGGAAGCCGACGATTCCGTCGATGGATCCGGTGCAGCCGGCCGACGCGGCGAAGACGACGATCACGGCGAGGCCGATGACCAGGGTCAGTTTGGCGCCGATCCGGCTCGATATCCAGCCGACGAAGATCATGGCGACGGCCGTGACGATGAGGTAGCTGCTGAACAGCAGCGAGACCTGGCTGGGCGAAGCGTGCAGGCTACCGGCCAGAGCCGGGAGGATGGGGTCCACCAGGCCGATGCCCATGAACGAGATGACGCAGGCGAATGCCACGGCCCACACAGCCTTCGGCTGGCGGAAGGGGCTTGCCACCTTTTCGTGCGATGCGCTCATTACCGCTTCTTTCTCCAGTCGTGTCGTGAGGAAGCAGGTGCCGGGGCGGTGGCTCAGCGGTGGTTCTGCTGGTCGTGAATCGCTCTCGCCAGCGCCGGGAGCGCGATCTTCACTGCGTTCTGCTCGGCCTCGGGCAATGCCTCGATGAGCCGCTGCAGGGCCTGTGCGCGTTCGGCGCGGCGTTCGCGGAACACCTCCGTCCCGTGATCGGTGGCCGTCACCAGCACCCCCCGGCCATCGGCCTGGTCCGGATCGCGTCGGACCAGGCCCGCGCGCTCCATACGTGTCACCAGCTGGGTCATGTTGGGCTGGGAGACGTTCTCCGCCCGGGCCAGCTCGGTCAGTCGCTGCGGGCCTTCCTGCCCCAGCCGGTTGAGAGCGGAAGACGCCGCGGTGCTCAGACCACCGCTCGTGGTCCCCCGGCGCACGTAACGGACCATCTGCTCGACGGCAGCCATCAGCTCGCCCGGGGAACCCGCGGAAGAGTCCATAACCTGCTTATGCATAAGCGCATTATCCACTCCAGGTGTGCCATACATCAATACCCCTACGCACCAACCTGGCCTCGGTGTCCTAGCTCAGATACCAGCCGCAAAGTAGCGGGGGATCATGCACTGGCGGCCTTCTCGTCGTGTTCGCGCAGCATCCGCATGACGGTGGCGGGTGAGGGGTGCCGGCCCTTCTTTGTGCCGGTGGTGATGACGAGCCGCTTGGCGATGTCGCGCAGGCTCATCTCGTGGTTGCGCAGGTGGAGGGCCATAGACAGCATGTCCTCGTCGGTGACGCCCGCGCCGCCGATGGTCTTGCCGCGCCTGCGGGCGGACTCGTGGCCTTCGAGGGTGCGGTCGCGGAGGTACTCGCGCTCCATCCCCGACATGGCCGCCAGCACGGTGAACACGATGTCGGACGGATCATGCGAGCCCTTCAGCTCTCCGGTGAGGAACTCCAGCCCGACGTCGCTCGCCTTGAGCTCCTCGGCGAGCATGGCGAGTTCGATGCCGCGGCCGAGCCGTTTGTGCTCGTGGACGACGAGGACGACGGCGACGCCGGAGGAGCGGATCTCCCCGGCGAGCTTCACGGCGGCCTCCAGCTCGGGACGCCGGACGGCGCGGGTGGAGATCTTCTCTGAGAAGACCCGGGTGACCCCGGCCTCGGCGAGGGAGTCGAGCTGCGCGTCGAGGGACTGCCGGGCGGTCGAGGCTCGGGCGTAGCCGAGGCGGACGTGTCCGACCGGTGTCGAGCCGGCGCTCGCGGGCCGGGGCCGCTCGGTCCACACCGAGCCGGGCTTGCGCACGGCCGGGGTCGGGGCGCTCAAGACCTTGGCGAGTTGGGGCACGAGGCGGAAGCGGGCGGTGTGGTATTGGATGGCCACCTTGCCCTTGCCGGTCCGGCACGGGGAGCCGGCGGGGGCGGCGCAGGTGGACATCGGGCAGTCGCGCGATTCCACGCGCTTGAAGTCGTCGTCGTTCACGACCCCGACTGTTTCATGAGGGTGTTTCAGGCGACCAGTCGTTTGCAACAACTCATGAAACATGATCTCCGCAGGTGGACCGCTGGGCGGGATGGTGTTTCACGAGTGACCGTCTATGAAACACTCGGTCCGGTAGATGAGGGATTGGCCGTCGTTGAGGATCCGATCGAGGACGAAGGCGAGCGGGCCAGTGTCGTCAGGCGCGAAGGCGCAAGCGATGGCCCGGGTAAGCGCCGGGTAGCGGTCGGCATCGCAGGCGAGTAGTTCGCCGGGGATACGGCTCCACTCGCGGTTGTGGAACTCGTCGAGGTCAAGGTGCCACTGGGTGAGGAATGCCGTGTACATCCAAGAGGTCCTGGAGCGCCGTCCTACGCAACGTCAGGTCGTGTCATCAGCGGCGACCGCACGTGCAGTTCCAGGCTGGGGCCGGTCATGGGCAGGGTGCTCCAGGTCGCCGTCGCGGTTCCCGCGTCGGCGTCGACGGCCAGCCGAACGCGGTGCGGGGTGGTGATGACGTATAGATCGGCGACGTAGGTGCTGCCCTGCCAGGCGCCGGCCGCGACGATCGGCCGGCCGAGCGGGGCGCTCTCCCGCCAGTTGCCGTGGCCGACCTCGATATCGAGGAGCGACTCGAATCGTACGAGCCATCCGCCGTCGGTGGGATCGACGGTGACCGTCGTTCCGTCGGGCAGGGCCGACCTCTCGGCCGAGGCGTCGAGTTTCGCGCTGACCGCACGCCCCGGGGCGGCCGAACCCAGCACCGGCTGCAGCGACAGTCGCTGCAGCCGATCAGCGAGGATCGCGTCGTCCTGGGTGCTTCCCGCGTGACCCACGCCGGGCAGCAGGCACTCCCAAACTGCGTCGAGCACGTCCTGGGACTCTCCTTGGGCGGTCACGGCGACGACGAGATCGTGGGACGGGACGACCACACACTGCTGCGCATAGGAGCCATGGCCGTGGTAGCCGTGACGTGACATCCAGAACTGATAGCCGTAGCCGTAAGAGAAGTCCGCCTGGTCAGATCCGTCCAGGATCCACTCGCTGTCGATGTGCCGACTGGTCGCCAGCTCCACCCAACCGCGTGGGACGAGTTGTTGGTCGCCCCACATGCCTCCGCGCCGCAGCAGTTCACCGAAGGCGGCGACGCCCTCGGTCGTCACGTGCAGTCCGTGGAATCCGAAGGCGGCGCCACTGGCCACCCGGTCCCACTCGGCGTGGTCGATGCCCATCGGCGTAAACAGGCGCACGTCGAGGAACTCCGGAAGACCGCGGCCCGTGACCCGCTCCACCATCCGGGCCAGGATGTAGGTGGTCGAGTTGTCGTAGACGTGCCGCGTTCCCTCGGCCGCGGCGAACGGCAGGCTCAGGAAGCCCTTCACCAAGTCGTCGGGTTCCCGCTCCCACGCCTCGGCGAGACTGTCGGTGGGGTGCCCGGACGTCATGGACAGCAGGTGGTGAACGGTGATGCGGCGACCCTGCTCCGAGACGTCGGCCGGGACGCGGTCGGGCAGCACGTCCACCACACGGTCGTCCAGCGAGAGCAGCCCGTCGCCGATCGCGAGTCCCACTGCGATCGACGTGAACGACTTGGTCAGCGAGTAGAGAAGGTGCGGGCGTTCGGCCGAGTACGGCGCCCACCAGCCTTCGGCCACGACGTGACCGCGGTGCACGACCATAATGGAGTGGCTCTCGCCTGATCGCGCTTCGAGCCTGTCCAGCATCGCGGAGATCGAACGGGACGATATCCCCGAGGCGGCAGGCGCCGAACGGGGAAGCAGGGTGCGGTGAGACGGCATTCCGGCTTTCTAGCACATCCACACGGATCCGGGTTCGACACACGGGTTCGGCCAGGATCTGTTGCACCAGCAGGGTGTTGACGTGCACGAGCGCCGACTGCAGCAGGTGCAGGGCGAGCATCGAGGTCTCGGCGTGTTCCTTGTCCGGGCCGGTCAGGGCGCCGTCCTTGCCGTAGTGGAGCACAGCGTTCGCGCTGTTCCAGTTCCGGAGTAGATGCAGACGTTCTTCCGCTCCACGTGCCAGTAGATCATCACGCCGTTGCCGCCATAACGGGCGTGGTAATCGGTCATGAAGTTCGAGGACCAGGACCCGAACTTCTTCGAGTCCGATGCGCACGCCGTGCCTCGACCCCACCACGTGGTATCGCGGGCGGCGAAGGTGGCGTTCACCAGCTTCGTCACAGCGGCACGGAGGTTGTCGACCGTGATGAAGTGCCGGCGGACGTGCCGTAGCGCGGCGTCGGTCTCCCCGTGCTCGCCGGTGGCCACGATCGCGCGGATGCCCATGTTCGTGCCCGGGGCGAAGAGCGCCAGCAGGAGGCGGCGCTGGAGGACGTCACGGTCGATGCGCTCGTACGCGGCCACCGAGGAGAATTCCTCGGTGAACCCGGTGAGGAAGTCGGCGTTCTTCAGCACGTCCAGGAGGTCGAGGACGCCCCAGCGCCGTGCGACCTCCTCCTTGGGGGCTTGAAGACCGGTGGGCCCGGCCAGCGGCTCCAGCTTCGGCACGGTGATCCAGGGCTCGCCCTTGCGGGTGGTGACCTTCACCCCGCCCGCCGAACCGTCCGCGAGCGCACCGGACAGCCGGTCCAGGCCCGCGATCATGCGCTTCTTCAAGTCCGCGATGAACGCCCTCGGGTTCAGCGGCTGGCGGATCGCAGCGTAGTGCACGGCGCGGGTGGCCTCGAAGTCGCCGGGCAGGTCGTCCTCCGGGTTACGCCAGCGAGCCGCGCCCTCGACATAGATCTCGCGGCGGCGGACCGCGTCCCGTAGCGCGACCAGGACGCACAGCTCGTACGGGATGCGCTCAACCTTGCCCTTGTCGTCGACGACCGCCTCGCGCCAGTCCTTCGGTGATCTCTGCCTGGCGCGAGGAGCACAGCGCCGCGAGCAGGGTGGTCCGTACGTCCTCCGCCGTGCCGCGGAAGTCCGAGGGGTACATCTTGATCGCCCGTGCACGCCACGCGGCCACCAGCTTCTCCGAGCAGTCCGCGAACAGCCCCTCGGGCAGACCGAGCTTGCGCACGTCGTTGAGCTTGGTGATCTCCGTCAGCAGGGAGTCCAGGCCGACCGCGCCCGGGTCGCGCTTGAGCGCGGCCAACAGGGTGGCACCCGCCTCGTTGTCCTCGGCTACCAGGGACAGCAGCCGGGCCTGCCTGCCTCGCCCAGGCGGCCGATCGTCCGGGTGCAGAACGTCTTCTCCCACTTGCCCCGCGCCGCGACAAGTACCTTCTCGACCCGGGTACGACCCGGCGGCTCGATCTTCCGGGCTCGGCACTCAACCAGCAGGGCCTCGCGCTGCCGGTCCTCCACCAGCTCGACCGGACAGACCTCCACAGCCAGCCACTCGGCCGGCGCCTAGCCTCGCGCTTTCATGAAGCGGGCGGTCCGGCAGGTGATCAGGACAGCGAAAAGTGCCTCTGACCAGCAAGAATGAGGATTGTCGAGGTCCTTGTT
>NZ_JBHVWN010000069.1:0-39275 GCF_042882275.1 Streptomyces sp. NPDC058231
TATCGGGGGGACCCTCCGCCTTGCGATCGCACGCACCAGACGCCGCCGAGCCCGCCCTCCGGGCGGACGGCGCTACTTTCGAAACACGCCCTAGGGTGCCGCCCCGTCGGCAACAGACGTCGCGGCGACGGAAGTCGGGAGCGGGGACGCCCGGAAGGCGTCCCCGCTCCTTCGCCGGTCCCGCGAGCAGAGGCATGCCCGCGACCGGGACAGGTACGACAGCGGAATGACGGCCGCCGCACGGGCGGTGAGCAGGGACGATTCATGCCCTCGGGCCGAGGCGCAGGGCATGCGGGGGGCGACGGGCGGCGGGGTGTCACCGACGGGCGGACGGTGACAGTGGGTCAACACCCGGATGGCGGACACGCCAGTGCGCCAGATGGCTCCTCCGTTACGCCACACTGGCGGCCGAATGCCGCAATTCCGGCGCGGCGGAGGAGGTTGGCCATGGCCATTTCGATCTCATTGGTGCTGCTTCTGCTGATCCTTGCGGTGCTCTTCCTCCGCAACGGTGGGCTCAAACTCTCGCACGCGATCGTGTGCGCGCTGCTCGGGTTCTTCCTCGCGGGTACGAGCATGGCCCCGACGATCGAGGAGGGCTTGACCGCCACGGCCGACGTCGTCAGCAGCCTCCAGCCCTGACGTGAACCCCGTGCCGGCTGACGTCCGTCACCCGTCGTCGCTCTGCGATCGCGGGCCGGACGCCGGTACGGGTGGATGAGCGGGGTTCGGCGAGTTCGTGGGCCGCAGGTCCGGCGCCCGTGCCTGCTCCTCCACGGACTCGTGGTCTCAAGTGCGGTGCCCGGATCGCCGGTTCGTCCCGTCCGTCGCGGAGCCCGCCGCGACCTCGGAGTACGCGCGGGCAACCGCCGCCGGCATCAGGCGCACGCTGCTGCGGGACAGGGGCGGCGGCACGTCGCCCTCCTACGCGCTGCGGTCCGGTGCCGGCCGTGCACGACACCCGGCGAAGTGCGCCGACGCGGCATGCCCCGCGCGGGTCAGGTGCCGACGAGCCGCGAACGGATCAGGAACCGCACCCCCTCCGGCGCCTCCAGGGAGAACCCGCTGCCACGCCCCTGAACCACATCGACGATCAGCCGGGTGTGCGCCCACACCTCGAACTGACTCTTCGACATCCAGAAGGGAACCTGTTCCGCGACTCCCTCGACGGCGAGTGAGGCGAGCAGGACGTCGGAGCCGCCGGTACGGAATTCACCGTCCTGGTAGCACATGGGCGCACTGCCGTCACAGCAGCCGCCTGACTGATGGAACATCAGAGGTCCATGGGTACGGTGCAGTTGCCGCACGAGGTCGGCGGCTGCGGGCGTGAGCTCCACGAGAGGAGCGTCCGAAGGGGGCACGTGTCGGCCTTTCGCTGTCCGGCGTCGGTGCGATGAGCTCAGCCAACTCCCCGCAACGTTGCGGCAGGGTTGCACGGCAGCCCGTCCAGCCGGTGCGCGGCCGGACCCGACGGCACTCCGAGCGGTGTGAGCGGCGCCGGCGGACCGGCCGGGCGCCCGATCGCAGCGGGCGACGGGTGAGGTCCGGCACCGGATCCGCGCGGGAGCGGAAGGCCGGGAAACGACTGCGCCGTGACCGCCCCGCGCGGGCGGGGCGTCCCGGGCGGTCGTCTCCCGGGCTGGACCCGTACCGAGCGGACGAGGGAGCCGCTCTGCCTTCCGTCCCGTACGGAGGACGCGGACCACCGGCGCGAGGGCCGTGCGAACACCCTGCTCGCGGGGCAGCCGAAAGGCGGACTCTCCGCCGCCCCGGGAGCTCCTGCCGCGCCCCGCTCATATGAGTGACTTTCGTTACGGTTGGGTCTCTCCGGACGGAAAAGGGTTGCCTTCGAGGCGTGTAATCGATTCCAATCGGTCGTGTAATCGATTCCACGGATTGCGGCGCGGAGCGCTGGGTCCTGGATTCGAGGCTCCACGGAAACCACAAGGAGGTGGTCCGGCAGTGGCGAGCATCAAAGATGTCGCAGCCGAGGCGGGCGTGTCCGTCGCCACGGTGTCGCGCGTCCTCAACAGTCATCCGTCCGTGAGTCCCGATGCGCGGGCCCGCGTCCTCAGCGCCGTCGACGCGCTCGGCTACCGGCCCAACGCCGTCGCCCGGTCGCTGCGCACCGACCAGACGCGCACCCTCGGGCTGATCATCAGCGATGTGCTCAACCCGTACTTCACGGCACTGGCCCGCTCCGTGGAGGAGGCGGCCCGCGCGCTCGGGTACAGCGTCATCATCGGGAACGCCGACGAGCGGCCCGAGCTCCAGGACCACCATGTCCGCACGCTCCTCGACCGCCGGATCGACGGCCTGCTGGTCTCGCCCGCCGACGGCGGCTCCCAGCAGATGCTCGACGCGGTGCGCGGCGGCACCCCCATGGTCTTCGTGGACCGCTGGATTCCCGGTGTGGACGTGCCCGTCGTGCGCGCCGACGGCTGCCCCGCGGTGCGTGAGCTCGTCGCCCACCTGTACGGCCTCGGCCACCGCAAGCTCGCCATCATCGCCGGCCCCGCCGCCACCACCACCGGGAGTGAACGTGTCGAGGCATTCCGTGACGCTCTCGGCAGGCACGGGCTGAGCCTGCCCGACGCCTACATCGGACAGGGCGACTTCCAGGCGGACAGCGGACGGCGCGCCACCGAGTGGTTCCTCGCCCTGCCCGAGCCGCCCGACGCGGTCTTCGCCGCCGACAACCTGATGGCGCTCGGCGCGCTCGACGCGATCCGCGCACGCGGTCTGCGGGTTCCGCAGGACATCGCGCTCGCCGCGTTCGACGACATCCCGTGGTTCGTACACACCGATCCGCCGATCACGGCGATCGCCCAGCCGACCGGAGACCTCGGCCGAGCCGCCGTACGTGCACTGGTCGACGTCATAGAGGGCCGCTCCCCGCAGTCCGTCACTCTTCCCGCCCGTCTCGTCGTACGCAGGTCCTGCGGCGAGCCCGCTTCGTACCAGAGGAGCAACCTGTGAGCAGTCAGGACGAGTTGCTGCGGATCGAGGGAATCCGCAAGACCTTCCCCGGCGTGGTCGCGCTCGACTCCGTCGACTTCGATCTGCGCCGCGGTGAGGTGCATGTCCTGCTCGGTGAGAACGGCGCAGGCAAGAGCACACTGATCAAGATGCTCTCCGGGGCCTACCGCCCGGACAGCGGACGGATCCTGGTCGACGGACACGAGGTGCGTGTCCACGGTGCCCAGGACGCCGAGCGGCTCGGCATCGCCACCATCTACCAGGAATTCAACCTGGTTCCCGAACTGACCGTCGCCGAGAACATCTTCCTGGGACGCCAGCCGCGGCGCCTCGGGATGATCGACCGCAAGAAGATGGAAGCGGACGCCGAGGAACTCCTGCGCCGCGTCGGTGTGCGTGTCTCACCGAAGGCCAAGGTGAGCGAACTGGGCATCGCCCGGCTGCAGATGGTGGAGATCGCCAAGGCGCTCAGTCTGAACGCCCGCGTCCTGATCATGGACGAGCCGACCGCCGTGCTGACCAGCGAAGAGGTGGAGAAGCTCTTCCGGATCGTTCGGCAGCTGCGCGAGGACGGCGTGGGGATCGTCTTCATCACCCACCACCTGGAGGAGATCGCGGCACTCGGTGACCGGGTCACCGTGCTCCGCGACGGCCGCAGCATCGACCAGGTGCCCGCCTCGACTCCGGAGGCCGAGCTCGTACGGCTCATGGTCGGGCGCAGCATCGACCAGCAGTATCCGCGCGAACGCCCGGAGACCGGCGACGTGCTGCTCTCCGTGCGGGGACTGACCCGCGGCGGCGTCTTCCACGACGTCAGCTTCGACGTGCACGCCGGAGAGGTCGTCGGACTCGCCGGCCTCGTCGGCGCCGGCCGCACCGAGGTCGTCCGCGCGGTCTTCGGCGCCGACCCCTACGACGCCGGCAGCGTCGAGGTGCGGGGCGAACGGCTGGGCAAGGGCGACGTGAACGCGGCCATGGGCGCCGGGATCGGACTCGTACCCGAGGACCGCAAGGGCCAGGGACTGGTGCTCGACGCCTCGGTGCAGGAGAACCTCGGCCTGGTCACGCTCCGTTCGGCCAGCCGCGGCGGTCTCGTCGACCTCAAGGGGCAGCGCACGGCCGCCGCCAGGATCGCCGAGCAGTTGGGCGTACGGATGGCGGGCCTCGGCCAGCACGTCCGGACGCTGTCCGGTGGCAACCAGCAGAAGGTCGTCATCGGGAAGTGGCTGCTCGCCGACACCAGGGTGCTCATCCTGGACGAGCCGACCCGCGGTATCGACGTCGGCGCGAAGGTCGAGATCTACCAGCTCATCAACGAGCTGACCGCCTCCGGCCACGCGGTCCTGATGATCTCCAGCGATCTGCCCGAGGTCCTCGGCATGAGTGACCGCGTGCTCGTCATGGCGCAGGGCCGGATCGCCGGCGAACTGCCCGCGCACGAAGCGACCCAGGACGCGGTGATGGCCCTCGCCGTCAGCGCCCCGTCCGTCACAACCACCCCAGA
Organism: Streptomyces sp. NPDC058231; assembly: GCF_042882275.1. NCBI lineage: Bacteria > Bacillati > Actinomycetota > Actinomycetes > Kitasatosporales > Streptomycetaceae > Streptomyces > Streptomyces sp. NPDC058231. The sequence goes on from NZ_JBHVWN010000069.1 coordinate 4,484, forward strand.
TGTGAACGATGAAGTGGAGGGCTCCCGTGGCCACTGACACGCGCAAGAGCAACACGGGCGCAAGTGGCGCCTCGGCGCTCCGCCGCATTCTGCTCGACAACGGCGCGCTGAGCGCCCTGGTGGTCCTGGTGGTGGCGATGTCGCTGCTCTCCGGCGACTTCCTGACCACGCAGAACCTGCTCAACGTGGGTGTGCAGGCGTCCGTGACCGCGATCCTCGCGTTCGGCGTCACCTTCGTCATCGTCTCGGCGGGCATCGACCTGTCCGTCGGCTCGGTGGCCGCGCTCTCGGCGACCGTACTCGCCTGGATGGCGACGTCAGCGGGCGTGCCCGTGTGGATCGCGGTGATCCTCGCCGTGGTCACCGGTATCGCCTGCGGCCTCGTCAACGGCGCGCTCGTCTCGTACGGGAAGCTGCCGCCGTTCATCGCCACGCTGGCGATGCTCTCGATCGGCCGCGGCCTGTCCCTCGTGATCTCCCAGGGCAGCCCGATCGCCTTCCCTGATTCCGTCTCGGTGCTCGGTGACACGCTCGGCGGGTGGCTGCCCGTCCCGGTCCTCGTGATGATCGCGATGGGGCTGGTCACGGCAGTCATCCTCGGCCGCACCTACATCGGCCGTTCCATGTACGCGATCGGCGGCAACGAGGAAGCGGCCCGGCTCTCGGGTCTCCGCGTCAAGCGGCAGAAGCTCGTCATCTACGCGCTCTCCGGTCTCTTCGCCGCGGTCGCGGGCATCGTTCTCGCCTCCCGCCTGGTCTCCGCGCAGCCGCAGGCCGCGCAGGGGTACGAGCTGGACGCGATCGCCGCAGTCGTCATCGGTGGCGCCAGCCTCGCGGGCGGCGTCGGCAAGTCGTCCGGAACGCTGATCGGCGCACTGATACTCGCCGTGCTCCGCAACGGCCTCAACCTGCTGTCCGTCTCCGCCTTCTGGCAGCAGGTCGTCATCGGTGTCGTCATCGCGCTCGCGGTCCTGCTGGACACCGTGCGCCGGCGGGCCGGCAGCGGTTCCGGGACGGCGGGAGCCCCGTCCGGCGCATCCGGTTCCGGAGGGAAGAAGGGGGCGGCGAAACTCGTGATCGCCGCGGTGTGCGCGGCGGCCGTGGTCGCAGCCGTGACCTTCTTCAACCCCGGTTCCTCGGGCACCACCACCAAGGTCGGCATGTCGCTGTCCACGCTGAACAACCCCTTCTTCGTGCAGATGAAGGAGGGCGCGCAGGCGGAGGCCAAGCATGCGGGCATCGACCTCACGGTGACGGACGCGCAGAACGACGCTTCCCAGCAGGCCAACCAGTTGCAGAACTTCACCGGCGAGGGCGTCAAGTCGATCGTCGTCAACCCGGTGGACTCGGATGCGGTGGGTCCCGCGGTGCGGGCCGCCAACAAGGCCGACATCCCGGTGATCGCCGCCGACCGCGGCGTCAACAAGGCGGACACCGCGACGCTCGTCGCCTCCGACAACGTGGCGGGCGGCAGACTCGCCGCGAAGACGCTGGCCGAGAAGCTCGGCGGCAAGGGTGACATCGTCGTCCTGCAGGGCACCGCGGGCACCTCCGCCAGTCGCGAACGCGGCCAGGGCTTCGCCGAGGGAATCAAGGCGTACCCGGGGATCAAGGTCGTCGCGTCCCAGCCCGCGGACTTCGACCGCACCAAGGGCCTGGACGTCATGACCAACCTGCTCCAGTCCCACCGGGGAGTCACCGGAGTCTTCGCCGAGAACGACGAGATGGCACTCGGCGCGGTCAAGGCGCTCGGCAGCAAGGCCGGCAACTCCGTCGCCGTCGTCGGATTCGACGGCACCCCCGACGGCCTGAAGGCGGTCGCCGCGGGCAAGCTCTACGCCTCGGTCGCCCAGCAGCCGAAGGAGCTCGGGAAGATCGCCGTGCAGAACGCGGTCGAGGCAGCGCGGGGCAAGAAGATCGCCGGCACGGTCAAGGTCCCGGTGAAGGTCGTGACGGAGAAGAACGTCGCCGACTTCTCCTGACCGCCCGCCCATGGATCCCATGGATCCCAGTGAAAGAAGGACAGTGATGCGCGACCACGACCTGCTGGTCGTAGGGTCGGCCAACGCCGACCTGGTGATCGGCGTCGAGCGGCGCCCCGCGCCGGGCGAGACCGTGCTCGGTTCCGACCTTGTCGTCCACCCGGGCGGCAAGGGAGCCAACCAGGCCGTCGCCGCGGCCCGCCTCGGCGCCGGGACCGCCCTGCTCGCCCGGGTGGGCGACGACGCTCACGGGCGACTGCTGCTGGAATCGCAGCGCGCGGCCGGCGTGGACACCACCGGTGTCCGCGTCGGCGGGGCGCCCACCGGGGTCGCGCTGATCACGGTGGATCCTTCGGGTGACAACAGCATCGTCGTCTCGCCCGGGGCCAACGCCCGGCTGACCCCCGACGACGTCCGGGCCGCCGCCGACCTGCTCGCCGGCGCCCGGGTCGTCTCGGCACAGCTGGAGATCCCGCTGGAGACCGTGGCGGAGGTCGTCCGCACCCGGCCGCCCGGTACCCGGTTCGTACTGAACCCGTCGCCGCCCGCGCCCCTGCCCGAGGACGTACTCGCCGCCTGCGACCCGCTGGTCGTCAACGAACACGAGGCCCGGTTCGTGCTCGGAGCTGCCGCGGGACCCGGCCCCGAGGACTGGGCGCGAGGACTCCTGTCCCTGGGCCCGCAGTCAGTGGTGATCACGCTCGGCGCGGACGGTGCACTGGTCGCCGACGGCCGTACCGACACCGTCGTGCGCATCCCGAGCCTCAGGGTGGAGGCCGTCGACACCACCGGTGCCGGTGACGCCTTCACGGCAGCCCTCGCCTGGCGGCTCAGCCTCGGCGAGGACCTCGCCACGGCTGCCGCCTTCGCCGTGCGGGTGGGCGCCGCAGCAGTCACCAGGGAAGGCGCGCAGGCGTCCTTCCCGACCGCCGAGGAGGTTTCCGCACTGTGAAGAAGGCCGGAATCCTGAACCGTCATCTGGCCGGGGCCCTGGCCGAACTGGGCCACGGCGACGGAGTCCTCGTCTGCGACGCGGGCATGCCCGTTCCACCCGGCCCGCGCGTCGTCGATCTCGCCTTCCGCGCCGGGATACCTTCGTTCGCCGACGTGATCGAGGGCCTGTTGGACGAGCTGGTGATCGAAGGCGCCACGGCCGCGCACGAGGTGCGGGAGGCGAATCCGGCCGCGGCCCGGCTGCTGGAAGGGTGCCTGCCGGGTCTGCAACTGGTCGCGCACGACGAGCTCAAGGCGCTGTCGGCGGGGGCGCGGCTGGTCGTACGCACCGGGGAGGCGCGGCCCTACGCCAACGTCCTGCTGCGCTGCGGAGTGTTCTTCTGACGGATGCGCTCCGCGCGCTCACCCGTATCCGTGTACGAGGCGGCAATCCTTCGGCGGTGACCGACGGCGCGCGTGGCACGCTGGGCACTCGTATGTCCCCGACCGTACGAGGAGACGTGCCACGTGCCGCCGAACCCGCCACCGGACTCCTACGCCGCCCCGGCTGTGGTCGTCGAGGAGCACCGGCTCCGCAAGGAGCTCGGATTCTGGGGTCTCACCGCGATCGGGTTCTCCAACATCCTGGGTTCCGGGTGGCTGTTCGCCGCCATGTACGCGGCACAGACAGCGGGCCCGGCCGCGCTGCTGTCCTGGATCGCGGCGGGCGCGCTGTGCGCCCTGGTGGCACTGGTCATGGTGGAGCTCGGAGCCACCCGCCCGGAGGGCGGCGGCACCGTGCGCTGGCCGCTGTACGCCAGCGGACGGCTGGTCGGTACGGTCATCGGCTGGTCCGTGCTGCTCTCGGTCGGTGGCACGGCCGCGGAGATCAGCGCCATCATGCAGTACGCCGCGCACTATCTGCCCGGGCTGTACGACGAGGGCAGGCTGACCGCCGCCGGCGTCGGTGTGGCCGTCGCACTGAGTGCTGTGCTGACCGCGCTCAACTGGTTCGCCGTGAGGATGTTCGCGCGGCTGAACAACCTGGTGTCCGTGTTCAAGGTCGTCGTCCCCGTCGTCACCGTCGTGGCGCTGTTCTTGTCGGGTACGCACTCCGGTCGCCTCACCGATCACGGCGGTTTCGCACCGTACGGCTATGCGGCCTGCCTGACCGCACTTGCCGGCGGCGGCATCGTGTACTCCGTCAACGGATTCCAGGCGCCGCTCGACTTCTCCGGCGAGGCCCGTGATCCGCGCCGCACGGTGCCTGCCGCCGTGCTCACCGGGATCGGTCTCGCCGTCCTCGTCTACCTCGGTCTCCAGCTGGCGTTCCTGTTCACCGTGCCGGACTCCCTGCTGGGCGACGGCTGGCACGGGGTCGACTTCGAGTCACCGTTCGGGCAGCTCGCCCTGGTGCTCAACCTGCACTGGCTGGCCACGCTGCTCTACGCCGACGCGGTGATCTCACCCGGCGGTTCGGCGTACGTGGGCGTGGCGATCGACGCGCGGCACACGTACGCCCTGGCCAAGAACGGCCTGCTGCCCCGCTTCTTCATGCGCATCGATCCGCGGTCCGGCATGGCGCACCGGGCGCTGGTGCTCAATCTTCTGGTCATCGTCGTCTTCCTGCTGCCGTTCGGCGGATGGCAGGACATCGTGAGTGTGATGGGCGACATGTATCTGCTCATCTACGCCGCCTCGGCGGTCGCCGTGGCCGTGTTCCGGACGCACGACCGGGAGAGCGGAACGGTACGGACCGAGGGCCGGTCGCCCGGGGTGCGCTGGATCGCGCCGGTGAGCTTCATCGTGTCCAGCGAGTTCGTCTACTGGTCGGGCTGGCACGATCTGCGGCTCGCGCTCCCGCTCGTCCTCGCCGGTGTTCCGCTCCACCTGCTGCAGCGGCGCGGCACCGGAGGAGCACCGGCCCGCGTCGAGCTTCGGCACGGCGCCTGGCTGGTCTGCCACCTGGCCGCGCTGACCCTGTTGTCGTGGCTCGGCAGCTTCGGCGGGTCCGGCCGGCTGCCCGCTCCGTACGACTCCGTGGCGGTGGCCGCCGTCGCGCTCGCCGTGTTCGGCTGGGCGGTGCGCTCGGGCGCATCCCAGCTGCGGACCGTTCCGGACGGCCTGGCCGCGGTCCCACCCGTCTGAGCGGACCCGTGACACCGTTCGACCCAGCGGCTCACCGCGGCGCCGGAGGACGCCACACCCGCAACGGGCCGCCGGGCACTGCCGAGTACAGGGAGCCCGCGTGGGCGGCCAGGGCCCGGCTGCCGCCCGGGGGACCCGGCGAGGCGCAGTCCGTGAAGACGGCGGGGCCGGCCACCGGGAGCCGGGTGCGCAGCCTGCCGTCCGCGGTCACCGCCCACAGTCTGCTGTTCATCGTGGTGAGCGCGACGGCGCCACCCGCGTCGCCGAGCACCCGCCAGGGCTCCTCGGGCCGCAGCGCGGACAGATGATGGAGGGTGTCGTCGTGCGGGGTGACGGCGAAGACCCCGGCGTCGCACAGGGCCAGGGCACCGGTGCCGGGTGGCACGGTGGCCACCTGCTGCCAGGGTGCGGAGCCCGCCACCGCCTCCCGGCGCAGCAGCCGCCCGTCGTCCGTGGCCGCGTACAGCTCCAGCGGCAGGGCGCCCGCAGCCTCGCGCGAACTGGCCAGACAGACCACGCCGGTGGCGTCCCCGACCGGGCGCCAGGGCAGATTCTGGCCCGACGGCGCCCGGCACAGCAGCCGGCCGGAACCGTCCGCGCCGAAGAGCGTGCCCTCGCAGACCGTGAGGGCACGCACCTCGGACGGATCTCCCGCACAGTCCCAGCCGTCGGAAGCGACCGCCCCGCTCAGCCGGTCCAGCACATTGCGTGTGATGCGGTCCACGACGGGGTCGTCGGCCACGACACTGCCCCAGTTGATGGTGGCCGCGTTGAACACCGTGCCCGCGCCGAGCCGGAACACGCCCATCGTGGCCGCGCCGCCCTGCCCGTAGTCGCGCCAGTGACGCAGGTCCGCGGTGGCGAGCACCACGAACGTGGACGGCGTGGAGTCGCTGCCCGTCGCCCGCGGTACGCCTGCGACCCACTCCACCTCGCAGGCGTCGGTCTCGTACCCGAGCGCGCCGCGCGCGAACTGCTCGCCGTCGGCCAGCCCCGTACCGTCGAACACCCAGTGCCCGGCGAACCGGGCCGTGTACGCGTCCTTGCGCATCACGGTCATGCCCTCGCCCCAGGCGCCCGCGCCCCGGCGGAAACTCACCCCGGTCATCGCGTTCTCCGGCCGGTCGACAGGCGCGCTGGACCACTCGACGGTCACCCGGCGCGGGTCGACGGCGCTCATCGGATCACCGGCGGCGTCCCGGTGACAGACCATCGTGCGCAGACCGTCCTCCAGCCGCATCTGCCACCAGGCGGTGTTCGCGGCGAAGAAGGCGAGGTTGCCGCCCCGCCGGGCGAAGGTCTCGACGCTGTCACGCATCTCCATCGACCAGTACTCGTCGTGTCCGTTGACGACCAGCAGCCGGTAGCGGGAGAGCAGTTCGTCTCCGTCGTGGAGGTCGAGCCCGGAGCAGAACTCGACCGGGTAACCGGCCCCGGGCAGCCAGCGCAGCAGCCCCTCCTCCCAGCGTTCCGGCGGCGGACCGCCGCCCGGCGAGGCGAAGGACACCCGGGCGGCACGGTCCGGCTGTTCGGTGAAGTAGAGCCCGCGGCCCGGCTGCCCGGCACGGGTGTACGCACGCCAGGTGGCGAACGGCACGGAGACCAGGATCGAGGACGTGGCACCGGGCCGGGCGGCACGGACGGCGAACCAGACCTCGTGCTCGGGTTCGGCGCCCGGCAACGGACCGGACCGTGGCTGCCCGTCGCGGTGGAACGCGGCGCGGTAGAGGGAACTGGGCCAGCCTGCGGGCACCTCCAGAGTCCAGTCGGGTCCGCTGACCGGGGCCGAGAGACGCACCTCGTCGGTCACCTCGTCGGTGACGACCACCCGCCCGCGGACCGGTCCGCCCTGCGGCACCGACAGATGGAAGGGCAGCCGCCCGCCCTGGACACAGGAGGTCCGGTCCGCCCACGCCCGGAGACCGGACGCCGTCGCGGACGACGGAGCGGACGTCATGACCGCTCCCTTCCCGCCGCCGCCAGCAGGGCGGGGAGTCCGTCGAGAGCCGGCGCCCGGCCCGCAGCGCTCGCCACCACCAGTTCCTCCAACGCGTACAGCTGCGCGCGGATCGCGTCCGGCGGCAGATAGGCCGTGTCGGCGGTGAGCGCCACCACCAGCGCGTCCCCCTGCTCGGTGATGTGCAGGCAGTAGCGGCAGGCCACCTTGTCCTGGGTGGCGGGGAAAGCGAACCGGGTCTCCCGCTGCGCCGCACGCAACTCGGCGGCGGACGGCGGCGGACCCGCGGGCCCGGGGCGTTCGACCAGGCGCATGTCGTTGAAGCAGCAGTACGGGTGCACCTCCGTACCGCGTTCGGCCCGCATCCGGACAGCGAGCCGGTCCCACTCCACCGGGTCGTACGCAGCGGCCCGGTAGGCGCGGAGGGCTGCCCGGTAGGCGAAGGGCAGCAGATCGGTGAAGGACGCACCGCTCCCCGCCGCATCCAGGTCCAGGACGAACAGACCGTCCTGGGAGAGCGTGGAGACCAGATCGCGGTGGGCCGGCGCCGTCCGGTTGGCGGCGATCGGCATGACGGCGGCCGTACGGTGCCCGCTCGGCGCGGCCGCCAGCGCGGCCGAAGCGGCGAGCAGCACGGTCGATCCGCTGACCCGGTGTGCGGCGGCCACCGCGTCCACCGCGCGGGCCAGCGCCGTCGACACGATCCGGCCGGTCCAGAACGCGGGGGTGCGGGCAGCGGCGACCCGCTCCGGGAACATCGTGGCGGGCGCCGCCCGGTAGCCCGACTCCCAGTACGCCAGCGCCGCCGCCCCGCGGCCGGCCCCCTGCTGCCCGTGCTGCGCACGTGCCAGCTCCAGCGGGGTGGTCTCCGGCGGGCGTCCGGCCGAGCCGCGGCGGACCAGCAGCCTCAGATCCCGTACCAGCACCTCGGCGCCGTGTCCGTCGGCGGCCAGGTGACAGAGCACCAGGACGGCATGCGTCACCAGGCCGCCGCTGGTCACCAGGGCGGCGCGCAGCGGCCAACGGTCCGTGTAGTCGAACCGGGTGGCGGACAGCTCGTCGAGCAGCCGCTGCGCCGCGTCGGCCGCGCCGTCCGGCTCGGGCGCTTCCACGACGGTGAGCGGCAGACTCCCGGCGGCCACCAGGAGTTGGCCCGGCTCGTCGTCGGTCATCGACAGCCTTGTACGGAGCGCCTCATGACGTTCCATCAGCCATGCCAGCGCCTGTGCGGCCTCGGCCACCGTCGGTGGCCGGCCGCGGTCCGCCAGCGGCAGGACGCGACCGATGTTGAAGTAGTGGTCGTTGGGTGCGGTGCGGACGATCGCATGCCAGATCGCACGCTGCCCCCAGGTCAGCGGTGCCCGCCCGGAGCGCTCACCGCAGAAGTCGACGGTGAGTGTCCGCGGGGCGGGGACGGTCCGGGCGCCGGCGAAGTCATCCATCGCCCCGCCTTGCGCCCGGTCCGGCCAGGTGGCTGACGAGAGCGTCGAAGTCGTCCAGTGCCGTCACCGGCCCGTCGAGATCCAGCAGGATGCCGAATTCGTCCTCCACGGCGTCGATGAGCCGCAGAAGGGTGAGCGAGGTGACGCCGACCGCGGTCAGCGAACCTCCCGCGTCCAGGACCTCCTCCGTGGTGACCTCACCGTCGCTCGCCCGGGAGACCAGCACGGCCACGCGTCGACGCAGCTCTTCGTGGCTGAGGACGCCGGAGGCTCCCGCCCCGGCGGCCGGCTGTGCCGCGGCGGTCACCGCTGGGATCCCTCGGCGAGCCGGCGGCGCAGGCTCAGCGGGCGGATGTCCGGCCACACCTCGTCGACATGGGCCATGCACTCGGCCTCCGTGCCGGTGAAGCCGTCCGGCCGCCACCCGGCGGGCGGGGAGGTCCTGGCCGGCCAGAGGGCGTGCTGCTCCTCGTCGTTGACGACCACCTGGTAGAGCCCTGGATCGCTCATCGGTCCTCCTCCTGCTGAAGTTCGGTCACCGCGTCCGCGACGCCGCTGATGGTGGGGGTGTCGAAGAAGACGTCGAGCGGAACCTCGACGCCCAGCCGCTTACGGATACGGGCGGCGATGGCGGTGATGGTGAGCGAATGCCCGCCGAGGTCGAACAGGTCCTCGTCCGGGCCGATGTCGTCGAGCCGCAGCACCTCCTGCCAGATGTCACGCACGACGCCGGCCGCACCGTCGAGCCGGCCGACGGGCTCCTGCGCCGCACTCCCCGGCTCCCGGGTGGGTGGCGGTTCGGGCAACCGCGCCCGGTCCAGCTTGCCGTTGGGGGTGAGCGGGAACGAGGCCTGTGAGACCCAGGCGGACGGCAGCATGGCGGCCGGCAGTGTGCGGGCGAGATGAGCGCGCAACTGCTGCGGCGAGGGCGCCTCACCCTCCCCGCCGGCCGGCACGGTGTAGGCCACCAGCCGGGGCTCCGTGTCCGGGTCCGTCCTCAGTACGACGGCGGCCCGGCGCACCTGCGGGTGCTCGCTCAGACGGGCCTCGATCTCGCCGAGTTCGATGCGGTGGCCGCGCAGTTTGACCTGACCGTCGGCGCGGCCGACGAACTCCAGCTGTCCGTCCGGCAGCCGGCGGACCAGGTCCCCGGTGCGGTAGAGACGGGAGCCGGGCGGACCGTACGGGTCGGGCACGAAGTGCCGGGCGGTCAGTCCGGGCCGGCCCCGGTAGCCGTGCGCGACACCCGCGCCGCCCAGGTGCAGTTCGCCGGTGAGGCCGTCGGGAACCGGCTGTCCCTGCGCGTCACGGACCTGGGCGCTGGTGGCGGCGATCGGGCGGCCGATCGGGACCGGTCCGCCCATCCCCGGTACGGCGAGGGTCGACCACACCGTGGTCTCCGTGGGGCCGTAGACATTGATCAGCCGCCCGCTGGCCGCGATCAGTTCCCCGGCCAGCGGACCCGGCAGACTCTCGCCGCCCGCCACCGCCGTCAAACCCGGTCGGTGGAGTCCGGCGTCGAGCATCATCCGCCAACTGCTGGGCGTGGCCTGCAGATGGGTGATGCCGTGGGTGTCGACCAGCTTCAGCAGAGCCGCTCCGTCACGCTGGGCGCACTCCGGGACCAGGACCACCCGGCCGCCCGTGGTGAGCGGGAGCAGCAGCTCCACGGTGGAGATGTCGAAGGAGAGCGAGGTCAGGCCGAGCCAGCGGTTCCCGGGTTCCGCCCCGGTCCGGTGGCCCATCGCGGCGATGAGGTTGGCGAGCGCCCCGTGCGGTACCTCGACCCCCTTGGGGGTCCCGGTCGACCCCGATGTGTAGATGACGTACGCGGGATCTCCGGGCAGTGGGGCCGGCAGTGCGCAGGTCGGGTGCGGACCGTCCGCGTCCGGGAGCGGGACGGGCGCCAGCACCGGCAGGCCGTCACGGCCGGCACCGTCGGTGACCAGGGCGCGCAGCCCGGCATCGGCGCGGACGAAGTCGAGGCGCTCGGCCGGGTACTCCGGGTCGAGCGGCACATAGCCGGCCCCTGCCGTCCACACACCCAGCATCGCGACCAACTGGGCGGTGGATCGGGGTAGTTCGATGCCCACCAGATCGCCGGTGCCGAGCCCGAGCGCGCGGACCCGCCGGGCGAACCCGGCCGCGGCCGCGTGCAGACGCCGGTAATCCGTCTCCCGGCCGTCCACGTCGACCACGGCCACCGCGTCCGGTGTCGCCACCGCCTGCGCGGCGAACATCCCCACCACCGTGGCGTCGGGCGCACACGCGAGGGGGGTCGGGGGCTCGGCTTCCGCTCCCCGGCCGGGTCCGACGTCGCGGAGGAGCGGCAGGTCGGCCAGTGCGGTGCCCGGGTCCGCCAGCGCGCCCCCCAGCAGGGTACGGAAGTGGTCCACGATCCGGGCGGGCGCACCGGGCGCGAAGGCGTCGGTGCGGTAGTGGAGCGATCCGTCCAGCCTGTCGGCACCGTCCACCAGTTGAAGATGGGCGAGGTTGCGGACGGCGTGGGTGAACCCGGTCCATTCCACTTCCGCCGTCAGTCCTCCGCCGAAGTCCGGCTCGGCCTCGGCGGAGCGGCGCCGGTAGCCGATGGACAGCGGGGCGAGAGCGGTGCGCGGGGTCAGTGCGCGGACCGCCCGGGCGAGCGGGACCGAGCGGTGCGTGTACAGCGCGCGCAGTTCCGCCCGTACCTCCTGGACGAACTGCGTGAACGCCGACTCGCCGCGGGGGCGTGTGAAGACCGGCAGCTCGTTGACGTACAGACCGATCAGGCCGGTGTCGGCCGGGCCTCGGGTGGAGAGTTCCAGCGCGGTGACGGGTGCGGAATCGCCGTACCGCAGCAGCAGGGTGTGCCAGAGCGCGAGGAGCAGTTCGAAACGGGTCACGCCCAAGGTGTGCGAAACGGCGCGCAGTTGTGCGTGCTGTGCCGGCTCCAGCGTGAACGGCACGGTGGCGCCCGGAGCGGGAGCGGTGGTGTCCCGTACGGATGCGGGCAGTCCGGGCAGCACCGGTGTGCCCGGTTCCTGCCAGCGCGCGGCCCAGAATTCCTGCGCCGCGGCGACGGCATCGGGATCCGGGGCGACGGCGGTACGGTCCTGCGGGCCGTCCGGCCGTGGCGTCCCGGCCGACCGGTAGGCGGCTGCCACTTCGGCGACCAGGACGTCCTTGGAGTTCCCGTCGAAGACGAGATGATGGGCGACGGCGTGCAGGACGTGGTCGTCGGGGCCGACGGCGAGGAGGGTGAACCGCACCAGTGGGCCGGTGGTCATGTCGAAGGGGCGGACGGTCTCCTCGTGCAGCGCCGCGTCGACCCCGTCCGCGGGACAGGAGCGCAGCCGCGGCGGCGCCGCGCCGCCGGGGAGCAGGAGCGCGGGCTCCTGCGGGTCGGTCCGGGCGCCGAGCAGGGGATGGCGGACCGTGAACCGCTCGCACGCGGCGATGAGTTCGTCCACGTCCAGCGGGCCGGTCAGCCGGACGGTGACGGCCAGATGGTGGGCGGAACCGGCCCGTAGCACCTGCTCGGTGACCCACATGCCGTGCTGGGCCGGGCTGAGCGGAATCCGGGTCGTCGGGTGCGGCGTACGGGAGGTGTCCGTGCCGGAGGTGGTGGTCATCGTAGTGCCTCGTCGTCCAGGAGCAGGCGCAGCTCGCGTTTGAGGATCTTGCCGCCCTCGTTGCGGGGCAGCGAGGGGCGGAACAGCAGGCGGGCGGGGAGCTCGTGCGCCGCCAGCCGGTCCAGCAGGAACGTCCGCAGGGCCGGCGCGGTCAGTTCGCCGCGTGGCACGACGACTGCCGCGACGACCGAGCCCAGGACAGGGTGCGGGACCCCGAACGCCGCGGCGTCGGCAACCGCCGGATGAGCGTGCAGCGCGTCCTCCACCTGGAGGGTGGAGACCTTGTGCGCACCGGACTTGACGACATCCCGCTCGCGGTCGAGCAGATGCAGAAAGCCCTCCTCGTCCAGTCGGCCGAGATCGCCCATCCGTACCCACCGGCCCTGGAACACCTCGGCCGCCGCCCCGGAGTCCCCGTGGTAGGTGCGCGGGGAGACGGGGGAGCGCAGCCAGACCTCGCCCGGCTCACCCGGGGCGAGGGAACGTCCTTCGGGGTCGGTGATCCGCAGGTCGCGGAGCGAGGCGGGCCGCCCGGGCGACTGAGGACGGTCGGGGTCGAAGAGCAGGGTGATCTGGGCCGGGGCCGCCTCGGTCGACGTGTAGTAGTTGACGACCTGTGCCTGCGGGAACGCCCGGGACAGCCCGACGGCGACCGGCTGCGGCAGAGCGGCGGCCGTCGAACCGACCAACCGTACGGAGGCGGTGGAGCGGCGGCGCGCCGCCTCGGAGCCCAGGAGTTCGATGGCCATCGCGGGGACGAGGAAGACGCTGCCCACCGCGTGTTCCTCGATGAGCCGGGCGAACCGCGCCGGGGTGAACTGCGGTGCGGCGATACCGGCCGCAGCCGCGTCCAGCGTGTTGACCAGCATGGTCTGACCGGCGTTCGTCCCGACAGGGAAGGCGTGGAGGAAGTGCGCCGAGTGCCGCAGCGGGCGTCGCCGCTCGTCCAGTGTGCAGCCGTGCACCAGGTTGGCGTGGGTGGCGGCCACCCCCTTGGGGGTGCCCGTGGTGCCGGAGGTGTACAGGATCTGCGCGAGAGCCCCCGGGTCGGGAAGCGGGAGAGGACCGGGTGCCGCGGCCGCTTCCACCTCCTGCACCGTCCCGGTCCATGGCGCGGCGGGGTACGCGTCGTCCGCCTCCGAGGGCAGTGGCGGCCGGACCCCCGCGCGGTGCAGCACGGCCTTGGCCCCGCTGTCCGCCAGCAGTCGCGCCGCTGCCGCGGGGGCCTGACGGTCCGACATGGGAACGGCCACGCACCCGGCCCGCAGGACACCGCAGTAAGCCACGGCGTACTCGGTCCAGTCGCCGCTGCCGTACCGGAGAACGACCCGGTCGCCGGGGACCAGCCCCCGCGCACGCAGTCCTGCCGCGAGTGCGTCGGAGCGTGCCCGCCAGGTTCCGAAGGACAGACTGTGGGGTCCGCAGATGAGCGCGACGCGGTCCGGGGCCGTCGCGGCCCGGTGGGCCAGCAGGGCGGGGAGGCTCGGCGGGGGAGCCGGGGAGCGCCGACCGGGCGGCGGGGGCGCGGTCATGCGCCGTCCTCCTTCGCGGCCGGGACGGTGACCGGCGCGGCGGCCACCGCGAGCTTCGGGCCGCCCTCTTCCGTGCCGGTGCTCCCGGACCGGGCGGCCGCTTGTGCCGCCAGCCGGCGTGCGCGTTCCTGCACGCCCACCAGGTCGTCGGGGAGTGCGTCCGGCACGTCGAGATCGAAGCGGGCCAGTACCGGCATCCGCAGACCGATCGCGACCAGGGCGAGCATCGCGGCACCGAAGAGCAGGTACATGAAGCCGATCCCCCGACCGGGCCCGGTCCCGATGACCGCACCGACGGAGGAGGCCAGTGCCCCGTCGTCGTCCAGCAACGGGCCGAACAGCGCCGAGCCGAGCGGGGCGATGACGCCGTGCCCGATCGGCAGCGTCGACCAGGCGACCATCGTGTTGAGCGCGAACACCCGGCCGTGGAACCGCTGCGGGACCTTCACCTGCACGATCGTCGTGTAGACGCCGTTGACCAGGGACAGCGCGAAGGACATGCCGAAGGCCCCGGCACCGATCACCCAGAGGTCGGCCCGCACCCCGACCAGCGCGCCGGCCAGGGCCAGCAGCGCGGCCAGCCCCAGCATGCCGCGCAGCCGGTGCCGCACGGGTCCGCCCCAGAAGCCCATCGTGATGCCGCCGAGGATCGCTCCCGCCCCTCCGGCGACCGCGACCCGCGCCGCCGCCTCGAGGGTGCCGAAGGACAGCACCAGCGGCGTGAGGAGCAGGAACAGCGGGGAGAGGAAGATGTTCAGGCCCGCGAACCACAACAGCATCGCGCGGAACCCGCGGTTGCTCCAGGAGTGCGCGAAGCCGTGCCGGATCTCGGCGACCAGCGATTCGCGCCGTGTCCACGGCAGCGTCCTCGGGAACTTCACGCAGAGCAGCACGCCGACGGCGACGGCGTAGCTCGCGATGTCGAGTACGAGAATGCCGCGCAGCCCGATCGCCGCCATGAGCGCGACCGCGACCAGCGGAACGACGAACTGGGCGACACCGAAAGCCATTTGGACGATTCCGTTGGCGTGACCGAGGTACTGCTTGGGCACCAGCTGCGGGACGGCGGACGCGTAGGCGAGCCGTTGGAAGGTGAGCGCCATCGAGAGCACGGCCAGCAGGACGTAGATGTGCCAGGACGCGAGATGCCCGGAGAGCAGGAGCGAGAGCAGCGCGGCCTGCGTGGTGGCCGCCACCAGGTCGCTGACGAACATGACGCGCCGCCGGTCGAGCCGGTCGACGATCGCCCCGGCGAGCGGGCCGACCAGGATTCCGGGCAGCATCCCGATCACCGCGTACAGGGCGTAGCGGCCCATGGAACCGGTCTGCAGGTAGATCCACACCGGCAGGGCGAATTCGGTGAGCGCCGACCCGGTGATGGAGAGCAGCTGTCCGAGGGCCACCAGCAGGAAGCGCGTCATGCTGGGGGCCGGTCCGGTGTCGTCCGGCTGCGGACCGGCGTCGGAGGTCGCTCCGGAGAGCGGGAGCCGATCCTCCCCGGCAGTCGGCGCGGCGCCGCTCGTACCGTGGAACCACCATGATCCGCCGTCCGCCTCGGCCGGGAGATCATCGGCTGCCGTGCCGGAGAGCACCGCCGGATGTGTACGGGTGACGATCTCGGCGAGTTCGGCCGCCCGGTACTTGAGGAAGAAGTGCCCGCCCTCGTCGAGCACCACCACGGCCGCCCGCTCGGCGAGCATCTGCCATTCGCGGTAGCGCTCCTGGTAGAAGTCGGTCGCCGGGTCACGGTTGCCGATCACGGAGATCACCGGTGCCCGCAGCCGCGCCCCGCCCGCCTCGACCTCGGCGAGCACGGCGGTGAAGTACTCCTCGGCCTCCCTGGAGTCCCGGCGCATGTTGCCGACGACGAACCGGAGCTGACTTTCGTCGAGTTCGCCGACCTCCGCGCCCATCGACCGCAGCCAGTTGACGTACACGCGGTCGCCGAGCAGAGGTTCCAGGGCGGAGACGCGGCTCAGCAGTCCGAGCAGCCTGCCGCGCGGGCGCGCGAACGGGAACTGGGCCCCGATGTACAGCACTTCGGGTGTGCGCCCGGAGCCCTCCAGCAGCCGGGCGACGGCGACGGCGAGTGCGCTGCCGACACCGCAGTGCCCGTAGAGGGCGACCGGCCCCTCGACGCGTTCGAGTATCTCCGCCGCGATTCCCGCGGCCAGTTCCCCGAAGGAGAGGCGTTCCTCGGTGACCCCCACGTCGTGCCCGGGGATGGCCACGGACCACAGCTCGTACCCGGCGGGCAGCTCGTCGGCGACCGGCTGGTAGACGACCGCGCTGCCGCCGCCGTACGGGACGCAGACCAGCGACAGGGTGCGCTCGGCGGCGGGCACCTGCCCGGTGAGCCGGTGCAGCAGCCGGCTGGGGCCGCGCTCGGACTCGTCGAGCCCGGCCAGCGCGGCCAGTTCCCTGACCGTACGGCAGGTGAACAGATCCATCACGCTCACCGGCCGGGCGCCGGTCTCCGGCAGCCGTCGGCGCGCCCTGGCCACCACCTGGGTGGCGAGCAGGGAGTGACCGCCCAGGTCGAAGAAGTCGTCGTCGATGCCTACCTCGGGCAGGTTCAGCACCTCGCACCAGATGGCCGCGAGTACCCGTTCGGCTTCGGTCCCGGGCAGAGCGAGGGCGCTGCCGGTCGCCCGGCGGGCCTGCGGCGCGGGCAGCGCCCGGCGGTCGAGCTTGCCGTTGGGGGAGAGCGGCAGCGCGGGCAGCGTGACGAAGGCGGCCGGCACCATGTAGTCGGGGAGCGTGCGGCGCAGCGCGGTCCGCAGCGCGGCAGTCTCGTCCGCGTCCTCGTCGGTCACATCCGGCTCCTGGCGGACCACGTACGCCACCAGCCGCTTGTCGCCCGGCCGGTCCTCCCGTACGACCACGGCCGCCGCCGCGACAGAGGGTTCGGCACGCAGCGCGGCCTCGATCTCGCCGGGTTCGATGCGCAGCCCGCGGATCTTGACCTGCTGGTCGATCCGGCCGAGGTGCTCCAGCTGCCCGTCCGGGCGCCACCGGGCCAGGTCGCCGGTCCGGTAGAGCCGCGCACCCGGCGGCCCGTACGGATCGGGTACGAATCGTGCGGAGGTCAGTCCGGGTCTGCGGTGGTAGCCGACCGAGACCTGTGTCCCGCCGATGTGGAGTTCACCGGGGGTGCCGACGGGTGCGGGCATCAGATCCTGGTCCAGGACGTACAGCCGGGTGTTGTCGACCGGCGCGCCGATCGGCACCGTCTCCAGCGAGCCTGCGCACTCCCACGACGAGACGTCGACGGCGGCCTCCGTCGGGCCGTACAGGTTGGCCAGGCGGCACTGCGGCAGCCGGGCGGTGAACTCCTGTGCGGTGTGCGGGGCGAGCTCCTCGCCGCTGCAGACGACGCGACGCAGGCTCGTGCACCGTTCGATGCCGTCCTCGGCGAGGAACACGTCGAGCATCGACGGCACGAAGTGCGCGACGGTCACGCCCCGCGCGGTGACCGTGTCCCGCAGATGCGCGGCGTCCTTGTGCCCGCCGGGCCTTGCGACGACGAGACGGGCGCCGGTGATCAGTGGCCAGAAAAGCTCCCACACCGAGACGTCGAATCCAGTCGGTGTCTTCTGCAGGACCGCGTCCCGCGGTCCCAGCCCGTAGACGCGCTGCATCCACAACAGCCGGTTGGCGATGGCGCGGTGGGTGGTGGGCACCCCCTTCGGCCGCCCCGTCGAACCGGAGGTGTAGATCATGTACGCGAGGTCGCCGGCGTCCGGACCCGGTCCCGACGGTTCCTGCACGGGCCACTGTCCGGCGTCGTCGAGCAGCACCACACCGGCCGTGCATCCCTCGGGCACCGGGATCCGTGCCTGGGTCAGCAGCAGACCGGCCCCGCTGTCCCGCAGCATGAACGTCAGCCGCTCGGCCGGGTACTCCGGATCCAGCGGTACGTATCCGGCTCCGGTCCGCACCACGCCGAGCAGCCCCGCGACCAGGTCGAGGGAGCGCTCCGCGCTGACGGCGACGAGGGTGCCGGGGCCCGCCCCTTCGGCGCGCAGCCGGCCGGCGATCCGGCCGGCCGCCCGGTCGAGCTCGGCGTAGGTGAGGGTGTCGCCCTCGAAGTCGACGGCGACGGCATCGGGCGTGAGCGCGATCCGTTCGGCGATCAGGCCGGGCAGCGTGGCGTCGCCCGGGACATCGGCCGCGGTGTCGTTCCACGCGGTGATCACCCGGTGCCGTTCGGCCGGACCGATGCCGCCGAGGCCGGACACCGGGGTGTCGGGACGGTCGGCGATCGCGCGCAGGAGGCGGCCGAGATGCTCGGCGAGCGAGGCGATGTCCGCCTCGTCGAACAGATCGGTGTTGTAGTTGAACGCACCGTGCAGACCGTCCGGCCACTCCATCAGGAACAGCTCGACGTCGAACCGGGTTCCGGCCGCCCGGAGCCCGAACGGCGCGGCCTCCAGGGCGGACGGCGTGCCGTGTTCGTCGCTCTGCACCGCGTAGTTCTGTATCGCCAGTACCGCCTGGAAAACCGGCGAGCGCGATACGTCCCGTTCCACCTTGAGCTCGGAGACCAGCTGGGCGAACGGCAACTCCTGGTGGGCGTAGGCGTCCAGGCAGGTCTCCCGGGTCCTGGCCAGCAGTTCGGTGAAGGTGGGATCGCCGTCCAGCCGGGCCCGCAGCGCCAGCACGTTGACGAACATCCCTATCAACGCTTCGAGTTCGGGCTCCGGCCGGCCGGCGACGGGCGAACCGACGGCGAAGTCCCGCTGGCCGGAGAAACGGGAGAGGACCAGCTGGAAGGCGGCGAGCATCGCCATGTGCACCGTGGCGCCGTGCCGGCGTCCCAGCTCGGTGAGGCGGGCCAGGAGCTCCCGGTCGATGTCGAAACCGTATCCGGCGCCCTCGAAGGTCTGCTTCTCGGGCCGGGGCCGGGCGGTGGGCAGCTCCAGCGGCCGGACGCCGGACAGCTCGCGTTCCCAGTAGGCGACCTCGGCGGTCAGTCGGTCGCCGCTGAGCCGGTCCCGCTGCCAGAGCGCGAAATCCCCGTACTGCACGGGAAGTTCGGGCAGGGGGTCGGGGTCGCCCACAGCGTGGGCGGCGTAGCCGCGCAGCACCTCGGAGACCAGGACCTCGCTGGACCAGCCGTCGCTCACGCTGTGGTGCACCACGAGGAGCAGCACATGGTCGTCGTCGGCCAGACGGACCAGCAACCCGTTGACCAGTGGGCCGGTGACCAGGTCGAAGGGGAGCGCGACGAGCTCGTCCACCAGCCGGGCGGCGTGTTCCTCGTCCGTGGCCTCGACGGTGCGCAGCGGGAAAGGCGCGGGTTCTGCGATCTCCAGTACGGGTCTGCCGTCATCGGTCGCCGGGTAGCGGGAACGCAGCGTCTCATGGCGGGCGATCACCGCGTCCAGCGCCCGGCGCAGGGCAGCACCGTCCAGGGCGCCGCGCAGTCTGCGGGCCACCGGGATGTTGTACGCGGCGGTGCCCGGTGCGAACTGCTCCATGAACCAGAGGCGTTCCTGCGCGTACGACAGCGGGGGCACGGTTCCCTCGGGCCGGCGCGCGACGGCCCGCGCGGGGCGGCCCCGGCCGCGCAGCCGCTGGGCGAGAAGGGCACGCTTCGCGTCGGACAGGGTGTCCCTGCCCGCGCCGCCGGTGCCGGCCGCCTCCGCGGGGTCCGGCTCCGGTCTCCTGGACCGCTCGGGTCCGGCGGTGATGTCGGTGGCGCTCATGCCGTGGATCCGTTCCTCTCGGGGCCGGCCTCGGCCGCCAGCAGCCGCTCGGCCTCTTCCTCGGACATGGCCGCTATCTCCGCCAGCAGCAGGTCCTCCACGGCCGCGGCGAACGCCTCGGCCGTGCGGTGCGTGAACAGGGTCCGCAGCGGGACCAGCAGGCCGACCCCGGCCCTGATCCGGGCGACCACCCGGGTGGCGAGGAGCGAATGGCCCCCCAGGTCGAAGAAGTCGTCGAGGGAGCCGACCCGGTCGATGCCCAGCACCTCCGCCCAGATGTCGGCCGTCAGCTCCTCCGCGTCGGTGCGCGGAGCCACGTACCCGGACCGCGCCTGCGGCCGTTGCTCGGGGGCGGGTAGGGCTCGGTGATCCACCTTGCCGTTGGGGGTGAGCGGCAGTTCGTCCAGGACGGCCACGGAGTTCGGCACCAGATGTGCGGGCAGCGCGGCGGCGACCGCCGCGCGCAGCTCCAGGGGGGAGAGCGGACCGGGGACGCCCGGATCCGCGACCACGTAGCCGACCAGCGCGTCGCCGCGCGCGACCACGACGCACTGGCCCACCCCCTGCTGCACCAGCAGTGCCGCTTCCACCTCACCGGGCTCCACCCGGTAGCCGCGTACCTTCAGCTGTGCGTCCAGCCGGCCGAGGAACTCCAGCCGGCCGTCCGCCCGCCAGCGGACGAGGTCACCGGTGCGGTAGCGGCGGGCGCCGGGCGGGCCGTACGGATCGGGCACGAAAGCGCGGGCGGTGGCACCGGGCCGCCCCCTGTAGCCGTACGTCACGCCGGCGCCGCCGACCAGCAGCTCCCCTGTGACGCCGCGCGGCAGCAGCCGTCCCTGCGGGTCGCAGACGGTCACCGTGGTCCGGCTCAGCGGCCGGCCGATCGGCGGCCGGTCCGTGGTGTCTTCCGGGCCCAGTTCGGCGGCGGTGGCGATCACGGTGGTCTCGGTCGGCCCGTAGGAGTTGACGATCCGCACCCGGGACCCGAAGCGGGCCTGCCAGCGGGCGAGCGCCGCCTGCCGTACCTGGTCAGCGCCCAGGACCAGCAGCCGCAGCGTCGCGGGCCAGGCGATGGTGTCGAGGTCGTCGACGAGCCGGTGCCAGTACGGGGTGGGCAGATCGAGGACGGTCAGCGTGGCTCCGTGCCCGTCAGCCAGTTCGTCGGGCAGCGCGCCGTCGGCTCCCACCACGGTCAGACAGGCCCCGGCGGTGAGTGCGGGAAAGATCTCCTCGGCATGGGTGTCGAAGCTGAGCGAGGCGAACTGCGACACCTCGTCCGCCGCGGTGATCGCGTACTCCTCGCGCATCCACCCGACCCGGGCGCCCAGCGCCCGGTGCTGCACCGCGACCCCCTTCGGTGTGCCCGTGGATCCCGAGGTGTGGATGATGTACGCGACGTCGTCGGGCCCGGACCGCCAGTCCGGGTCGGGCCCGCTCCCCGCGGGGCCGTCGGGCAGGACCACCGTCGACGAGGACAGCCAGGGGAGCGGCGTGGCCGGGTCCGCGACCACCACCCCGGCGCCCGTGTCGGCGAGCATGAACTCCAGCCTCGACGGCGGATACCCGAGGTCGAGCGGGAGGTAAGCCGCGCCCGCACGCCAGATGCCCAACATGGACATGACAGCATGAATGCCGCGCGGCAGCCCGATCCCCACGACGTCGCCGCGCCGCACCCCGGCTTCCCGCAGGCGCACCGCGAGCGATCCTGCCCCCTCCCAGAGCTCGCGGTAGGTGATCTCCTCCTTCGGAGTCCGTACGGCGACCGTGGCGCCGAAGCGTTCCGCCGCCGCGGCCAGCGCCGTCGGAAGGGCGTCGCCGGACTCGGCCCCGCAGCGCTGCGCCCCGTCCTCGAAGGCGAACCCGGCACCCAGGGCGAGCAGTTCGTCCTGCTCGGCTCCGGACAGCAACGGCAGCTCGCCCACCGGGGTGTCCGGGGCCGCGAGGGCGCCTCGCAGCAGTGTCTCGAGGTTCCCGGCCAGTCCGGCCGCCCACTCGGCGTCGAAGAGGTCCGTTCGGTAACCGAAGACCGCGATCAGGTCCGCGCCCTCGCGGCGGATGTCCAGCATCAGTTCGAACTTGCTCGCCGCGTGACCCCCGTCGACGTCGGCGCACCGCAGATCGGCGAACGACCGCTCACCCACGGCGCCTTCGTCCTGGGTGTGCACAGTGAGGAGCGTCTGGAACAGCGGGCTGCTGCCGAGTCTGCGCTCGACCCCCAGTTCCTCGATGAGACGTTCGAACGGCACCCGGTCATGGGTGAAGGCCGCCAGCGCCGAGCGGCGCACCCGGCGCAGCAGCTCGCCGAAGGCGGGCCGGCCGCCGAGTTCGGCGCGCAGTACCAGCGTGGTGGAGAAGTAGCCGATGGGCTGCTCGAGTTCCGGCTCGCCCCGGCCCGCCGCGGGCACTCCCACGCAGAAGTCGTCCTGTCCGGTCCGGCGGTACAGCAACGACTGGTACGCGGCCAGGATCACCATGAAGGGCGTGCACCGCCGCTCCCTGGCCAGCGCGTCCACTCCGGCGGCCGCGCCCGCCATCCTCCGGGTGTGGAACGCCCCGCCCCCGCCGTGTCCATCCGCCGGACGTGGCACGCCCGCCCTGAGTTCCAGCGTCGGCGCTCCCGCGAGCCGTTCCCGCCAGTGCGCCAGGGCCTGCTCGGCCTCGGGGCCCTGCGCGAACTCCCGCTCCAGGACCGCGTACCGGGTGTACGGCAGCACCGCTGGAAGATCGATCGGCGTGCCGTCACGGTGCGCGGCATAGCGCTCCGCGAGCTCGTCGCGCAACAGGTTGAGGGACCATCCGTCGGCGATGATGTGATGCAGGACGACGCACAGCAGGTGCTCGTCGTCCGCCGTGCGCAGCAGTGTCACCCGGAGCAGGGGGCCGAGGGCGAGGTCGAATCCGGCATTGGTCCGCGCGGCCAGCAGTCCGGCGGCATCCTCGGGGCCGACTGCGTGCCCCTCATGTCCTTCGCGCAGATCGATGACCTCGATCCCTACCGGGGAGGGCGGTTCGACGATCGCGACCGGCCGGCCGTCCATGCCGGGGAACCGGGTGCGCAGCGCCTCGTGCCGCGCGGTGACGCCGTCGAACGCGGCGCGCAGGGCCCCGGCCGACAGCTCACCGGTCAGCCGCAGCACGAGCGGGATGTTGTACGAGGCGTCCCCGGGGTCCAACTGGTCGAGAAACCACAGTCGTTCCTGGCCATGGGTGAGCGGATGCCCGTCGTCGAGGCCCCCGCCCCAGTCGGCCGTACTGCTCGTACCGCTCATGCGCCGTACCCCCTGTGTGCCGGCCCGAAGGGCGACACCGCTGATCCATGCCGGGTGTTGCCGTGGGATCCCGGAAGGCCGGCGGCAGGCACATGGAGGGGGAACGGTCCCGTTCCCTGACCCCCGCCGCTCCGGTCCCGGGCAACGGCAACGCTAGAAGGCGCCGCAAGCGTGAGTCAATGGTCTGGACCAGATGATTGTGGCCGGAACCCGGGGGATCCGCGGGGACTTTCCGCCTCCTGGTGGACAGAACATCGCAGATACCTGGCCGAAAGCGGGCAGGGATCACCGTACCCGGCCGCGGCGGCGGACGGAGCACATCCCGTGCACGCCCGAGGGGCCGTCCGACCGTCCGCGGTGCGGAGATCGGACGGCCCCTCGGAGTGCGCGCCGCACACCTGACCCCGTGCGGTGACCCGCTCAGGCGCCGGCCGAGGACTGGGCCTCGGCCGCCGCACGGTACAGCCGGCGCAGCCGCACCACGCCCAGGTCGTGCTGGTACAGGTTCTCCCGCTGATCGGCGTCGGCCGGCATGGCCTCCAGCATCACGCGGTCCTGCTCCAGAACCTCCCAGTGACGCTTCTCGATCAGCGTCTTGTACAGGAAGCGCCAGGATGCGCGCTGCCAGTCCTCGACGCGGCGGTAGCGCCAGAAGAAGACACCGCTGCGCTGCTCGTCCACCGGGCAGACCATGCCCACGATCCCGAACGGTCCGCCGGGGCCGGCCGTCGCCGGGTAAGGGATCGACAGGTCGACCCAGTCCACACCGGTGCGGCACAGCTCCACCCAGTCGAAGTTGACGCCGCGCTGGTCGGTCTTCTCGAAGAAGTAGCCGCGGCCGGTCTCCCGGATACGGAACTTGGCCGTGGTGTCACCGTCGAACATCGTGTGCGACTCGTGGTGCAGAAACGCGCCGTGCATCGGGTCGAGCAGGTTCTCCACGGCGAACCGCCACGGCGCATCCCACTCGGCGTAGCACAGGAACGCGTCCACCCCGGGGTCCGTCAGCGGATCGGGCAGGGTCAGCGCGGCCGGTTCAGGGTGCTCCTCGTCCCCGAAGTAGGCGAGGACCGCGCCCGCGACCTCGCGCACCGGCAGCGAGGTGACGAGCTTCTTCCCCTCCAGGCTGCAGCCGGGCAGTCCGGGGACGGAGGAGACCGTGCCGTCGGTCTCGACCTCGACGCCGTGGTACCAGCAGGCGACCCGGTCGCCGAGGTGTTTGCCGAGCGACAGCGGCGCACCGCGGTGCGGGCAGCGGTCGGCGAGCATCGACAGGGTGCCGTCGGAGCGGCGGAACAGCAGCCACTGCTCGCCGAGCACGGTCACCTTGCGCATCGCGCCCGGGGCGACGAAGTGCGAGGGGACGACGGGGTGCCACTGGTTGCGCAGCCCGTTGGCGTAGATGTGGTCCGCCGTGGCGGAGGACGACAGCGTCATGGTCAGGCTCCCAGTCGGTTCATCTCGGCGCGGAAGGACTCCTCGGTCCACGGTGTGCCGTCGGCGGCGTGGACCTGGCGGGCGTTGAGCCCGCGCACCACGTCGGCCAGCTCGTGGCCTTCCTTGGCGAAGACGTCCTCGAGGGTCGAGGCGAGCTTGTACTCGTACGGGGTCGGCTCGTGCGTACGGGACTGGTGGACGTCCAGGTACGGCCAGGTGTCGGTCACGGTGTCTCCTGAAAGTGCGGGGGAAGGTGTCACAGGTCGAGGACGAGCCGGCTGCCCGGGGCACACCGCGAGACGCAGATCATCATCGTGGCGCCGGCGGCGTGCTCGGCCTCGCTGAGCAGGAAGTCGCGGTGGTCGGGGGTGCCGTCGAGGACCCGGGTCTCGCAGGAGCCGCAGATGCCGTCACGGCAGGAGCTCTGCACGTCCATCCCGGCGCCCTCCACGGCGTCGAGGATCGAGGTGTCCGCGCCGACGGTGAGCGTCACCCCCGAGGTGCGGCACTCGACCTCGAACTCCTCGTCGTCGCCGCCTCGTTCCACCACCGGCGCGGCGAACCGCTCCAGTCGCAGCCGTTCCGCCGGGCAGCGTTCCTCGACGGCCGAGAGCAGCGGTTCGGGGCCGCAGGAGTACACCAGCGTGCCGCCGGGCAGTTCGGCGAGCGCGGTGTCCAGGTCGATGTGGCCCAGTTCGTCCTGCGGCACGAGCGTGACGTCACCGCCGAGCGCGGCCAGCTCCGCGGTGAACGCCATCGAGGCCCGGCCCCGGCCCCCGTAGACCATCCGCCACGCGGCTCCCCGGCGGTCCGCCTCCCGGGCCATCGCCAGCAGCGGTGTGATCCCGATTCCGCCGGCGACGAACACATAGCCGTCGGCGTCCTCCAGCGCGAAGTGGTTGCGCGGCTCGGAGACCGTGACGGGCTGTCCCGGACGCAGCTGGGTGTGCACGTATCGCGAACCGCCGCGCGACGACGGTTCGTTGAGCACACCGATGCGGTAGACGTCCGCCACGTGCGGGTCGCCGCACAGGCTGTACTGGCGGATCTGGCCGCCGACATGGACATCGAGATGCGCGCCGGGCGTCCAGGCGGGCAGGGGTTTGCCGTCGGGGTGCGTCAGTTCGACGGACAGTACGCCGTCGGCCTCCCATGTCATACGACGGACGATCAGCTGCAGCGAGTTCTCACTCATGGCCTGTTGCCTCCTTACCGGCAGAACGGGCGGGCCGGGCTACTGGCCCGGAATCCTCACGGGCGGTGTGAACGGGTTCTTCATCGGGCCGAGCGCCGTGAGATCGACCTCGACGAGCGTCGGTCCGCCCGAGGCGACGGCTTCGGAGAGCACCGGGCCGGCGTGCTCCTCGGCGGAGATCCGGGCGTACGGCAGACCGCAGGCGCGCGCCAGCAGCTCGAAGTCGGGGGTGACCAGGTCCACCCCGGAACGACGCTCGCTGTAGCGGTCCTGCATGTTGCGCAGGACGCCGTAACCGCCGTCGTTGAAGACGATCAGGGTCAGACGCGGCCGCTCCTGGGCGAGTGTGAGGAGTTCGCCGAGGTGGACGGCGAGCCCGCCGTCGCCCGCGATCACGACGGTGGGTGCGTCGGGCCGGGCGAGCGCCGCGCCGATGCCCATGCCGAGTCCCTGCCCGATGCCGCCACCGCGCGGGAAGACGTTGTCCCGCGGGTCGTACATCTCCAGCAGGCGGTTGCCCCAGCTGCTGGAAGGGATGGTGACATCGCGTGCGACGACCGCCTCACGGGGCAGCGCGGCACGGATCGCGTCACAGATCGCCGCCTGCGGGCCGATGTTGTCGTGCAGCGTCGCGCGTACCTCGGTGCGTACGGCGGCGACTCGGTCGGTCCAGCCCGCCTCCGCGGGCCGGGCGTGCGGCAGCAGACCGGTCAGGGCGGCTGCCGCGTCGCCGTGCAGCGCGTGGGCGGCCGGGTACACCCGGCCGAGCGCTGCCGCGTCGACGTCGATCTGGATGTGCGCCCCGGGGAGCTCCAGCGTGTAGTCGGCGGTCTCGTTCGAGCGGAAGTGCGTGCCGACGGTGACCAGCACGTCCGCGTCGGCGAGCAGCGCCCGCACCGCGGGGGTGGTGGCGAAGTTGCCGACGACCTGTTCGTGGTCCTCGGGCACCGCGCCGCGCCCGGAGTTCGAGGTGAGCAGTCCCGCTCCGGTCGCCTCCAGCAGCCGGGCGAGCTCGCCGCGCGCGGTGGCTGCGCCGCCGCCGGCCCAGATCAGCGGGCGGTGTGCCGAGGCCAGCAGGGCCCCCGCGGCCGCGAGTTCACTCGCGGGGACGATCGGCGCGTCGGACGCGGAGAGCTCGGCGGGTTCGTCGGTCTGCGCTGCGTACTGCAGGTCGACCGGCCACTCCACGCTGGCCGGGCCACCGGGCGCGGTCAGTGCCGCCCGGGCCGCCTCGCGCAGGATCCGGCCGGCCCGCTCCGCGTCCGGCACGCTCGCCGCATACGCCGAGACGGCGGTCAGCATGCCGAGCTGGTCCTTGGTCTCGTGGATGAAACCCCTTCCGCTGCCCAGGAATTCGCTCTCGACCTGGCCGGTGATGTGCAGCACGGAGCTGCCCGCGCTCAGGGACTCGATCAGCGATCCGGCCGCGTTGCCCGCACCGGTGCCGGTCGAGGTCAGCGCGCAGCCGAGGGTGCCCCGGGCCCGCCCATAGGCGTCGGCGGCGTTCACGGCCGATGCCTCGTGGCGGACGGGGACGAACCGCAGCTCGCGGTCGACGGCCTCGACGAGCGGCAGGTTGTGCACGCTGACGATGCCGAAGACCGTGTCGATGCCGAGTTCGCGAAGGACGGCGACGAGGAGATCGCCTCCGTTGTCGTAACGCATGGTGTCTCCTCAGAGGATGGAGCGGCCGACTCCGCCGCAGACGTCGATGCTGGTGCCGGTGATGTACGAGGCACGGGGTGAGAGCAGGGTGACGACCGCGTACGCGACCTCCTCGGCCCGCCCGAGGCGGCCGAGCGCGATACCCCGGTCGGCGGCCAGTTCGGCCTGCCAGTCCTCGTACGGCATGCCGGAGTCCGCGGACGCGTGGCGTCGGGTCCACTGGCCGGTGTCGATGAGTCCGAGGCAGACGGAGTTGACCCGGATGCCGTCGCCGGCCAGTTCGGCCGAGAGGGACTTGGAGAGGTTGAGGATGCCGGCGCGGGCGGCGCTCGTCGTGATCAGCCGGGGCTCCGGCTGCTTGGCGAGCACCGCGTTGATGTTGACGACGGCGGCCGCGTCGGAGGCGGCGAGATGGGGGCGTGCCGCGTGGAGAGGGTTCAGCACCCCGGCGAACTTCAGCTCCAGCTCGTCGCGCCAGTCCTCGGCGGTCGAGTCGTCGAGCCCCTTCATCCGGGACTGTCCGGCGTTGTTGACGAGTCCGTCGATGCCGCCGAACTCCTCGGCGGTGCGCCGGACGAAGCCGCGTACCGCATCGGCGTCCCGCACGTCGCACACCCCGGTCAGCAGGCGGTCATGCCCGGCGCCGAGCCGGGCTGCCACCTTCGCCAGCCGGTCGGCGTCACGGCCGCAGGTGGCGACGCGGGCGCCTTCTTCGAGCAGGGCGCGGACCGTGGCCAGGCCGACGCCCGAGCTGCCGCCGGTGACCACGATGGTGCGGTCGGCGAGGCCCAGATCCATAACTCGTTTCTCCTACGGTTCAGTTCATGGTGAAGCCGCCGTTGACGGCGATCACCTGGCCGGTCAGATAGCGGGACTCCTCGCCGAGCAGGAAGGAGACGACCCCGGTCAGGTCGTCGGGCTGCTGCGGCCGGGAGATGGCCCGGTTCATGCGGTAGAGGTCGTGCCGCTCGGCGGGCACGGTCTCGGTCGCCTCGCACTCGGTGAGGCCGGGAGCGACCGCGTTCACGGTGATTCCCCGGTCGCCGAGCTCGCGGGCCATGGCCCGGGTCAGTGCGATGACCGCACCCTTCGAGGCGATGTAGTGGGCCAGCCGCGGAGACCCGTACAAGGCCGCGTCCGAGGCGATGTTGACGATCCGGCCCGGGCTCGTGAAGAGCGGGTACAGCGCCTTCGACACCAGCCAGGGGCTGCGGGCGTTGACCGTCATCAGCCGGTCCCACACCTCGACGTCGATGTCCTGGAACTCCTTGCCGCCCACGCCGTTGGCGAGCGCCGCGTTGTTGACCAGGCCGTACAGCGGGCCGAGTTCGCGCACGGCGGCCGCCAGGGCGTCCACCGAGGCGGGGTCGGCGACGTCGCACCGCACGAAGTGGGCGTCGATGCCCTCCGCGAGCAGCCCCGCGACAGCGCACTCGCCCCGCTCGCGTTCCAGCTCGGCGACGACGACCCGGAAGCCGTCGGTGCCCGCCCGGCGGGCCATGGCCAGTCCAAGGCCACGGCCCGCGCCGGTGACGACGACGGTGCGTGCGTCGGCCGGAGGCTGGTCAGCCACGGGTGACGCCGTGCATCGGCGAGTACTCGGGGTAGGTCGGCACCTGCGGCTTCTGCGTGCCGATGACGACACAGAACAGAGCGTCGGTGTCGCCCTCGTTCTTGAGCGAACGGGTCACGCCGGCCGGGACGACGATCATGTCGCGGTAGCCGAGGGTGCGGTACTCGGCCTCGTCCGGGCCACGGTGGATGCCGACCTTCACCTCGCCCTCCAGGACGAAGAACGCCTCCTCGACGTCGTGGTGGGTGTGGGCCGGGCCCTCGGCGCCGGGCGGCAGCAGCATGTTGGAGAACGTGAATCCGCCGGACGGGATGATGCGGCTGTCGCTCTCGTGGTTGCCGGTGGCACCGGAGCCGACGTAGCGGATCTGACCCCGGCGGTACTGCGGGCCGGCCTTCTCCTGGAAGGAGAGGGTGTCGAAGTCCGCCACGCGGGAGGCCTTGCTGGCGATGAGGGCGTCGGTGTACGCGGCGAGGTCGCCGCCGTTGTCGTACTCGGTGGTGGTCAGAGGCATGGGGAACAGCTCCTATTCGGGAATGGATGCGGTGATGCGGAGGTGGGAGAGGACCCAGGCGTTGAAGTGCCCGGGCTGCTCCTGGTTGGCCAGGTGACCGGCGTCCTTGACGATCACGAAGGCGGTCTTGTGGATGGCCCCGGCGATGGCCTGGCTCGCCTCGACGCCGGTGACCTGGTCCTGCTCGCCGCAGAGCACGAGGGTCGGCGCGGCGATCGAGGGGAGTTCGGCACGCAGATCGGCGGCGGCCATGGACTCGGCGGCGTACCCGTAACCCGGCAGCCGGACCGAGGTCGCCATGGTCTCCACGACCCTGTGCACCAGGGTCTCCGGGGCGCCCGGGGACACCAGCCGAGGTCCGCGTGATTCGGCGAAGGCACGCGGGCCGAGCTCCGCAAGCTCGGCGGCGCGCGCCCGCATGCCCCGTGCCTTCGCCTCGTCCGTGCCCGAACCCGGGCTGGAGTCGGCGACGATCAGCGAGGCGACCAGCTCCGGGTGGCGTGCGGCGAGCCGCAGTGCGATCACCCCGCCCCAGGAGACGCCGAGGACGTGTGCGGTCGTGGCGCGTTCACGGATGAGCGCGGCCGCCGTGTCCGCGAAGTCGTCGAGGGTGAGCGGCTCCGCGGGGTCGGGGGACTTGGCGTAACCGGGCGCGTCCCAGGCCACGACCCTTACGCACGACGAGAGTTCGGCGAGCTGTGGGGCGAAGGCCGCCGACGACGAGCCGATGCCGTGCAGACACAGCAGCAGGGGGCCCTGATCGCCGGCCTCCTCGACATGGACGTCGACGCGGGCGCTCACAGGATCTGTCCCGTCCGTCCGGCGAGCGCCGCGAGGCTGCGCAGGACCGCGTACGGCACGACCTGACTGGTCGCCGGGTTGCCCGGGTCGGGCAGGTGGGCCACCTCGAAGCGGTATGCGCCGTGCGCGCCCGACGCCTCGATCACATGCCGCGTGTGGTGCGCCGCCGGATCGGCGACGACCTGGACCCGCACAGCGTCCAGGTCGCCGACGGCCAGCGCGACCGAGGCGGCCACGTTCGTCGACTTGGGGAACTTGGCCGGAACCTCGCGAGCGGTGCCGGACATGATCTCGACCGGCCCGGTGGCCGTCCGCATCCGGGTCAGCAACTCCTCGTCCATCCAAGGCTGTTCGAGGGTCGAAGGCAACTTGGTGGTGGTCAGGCGGACCTCGTCCAGCGGGCCCAGGGAACAGGCCGCCTGGAGCAGGTCGAGGCCGCCGACGGCGCCGCCCGTGAAGTACACCCGGCCGGGTCCCGCCGCGAGCAGGCGCCCTGCGAGCTCGTCGTCGGTCAGCGCCCCGCTGGAGGCGATCAGCAGGTCGGTGCCGGAGGTGAGCACCCGCTCGCCCCACTCCCGTACGACGCCCTGGCCCGCGGCCTCCACGATCAGGTCGCAGAGCTCCAGGGCCTCCTCGAAGGTGACCTGCTGCGCCGGCGCCGCCTCGCCGAGCGGGCGGTTGTCGACGACGCACACGAGCTCGGCGCCGCCCACCTGGCCTTCGGCGAGTGCGGTGCCGACCACCCGGCCGATCGCACCCCATCCGACGATGCCTACCTTGCGTACGGTGCTCATGCGGTGGCCTCCTGGGCGTCTACGGGAGTGAGCGGTCCGGGGTCCGGTGTGCCCGCCATGTGGCAGCGGATCTCCTTCGACGGCGGACCCGCCGTCCCCCACAGGTCGGACAGGTCGGGGACCCGTCGCCACACCCGGGCGATCCAGGCGTCCTCGACGATCTGGGCGACCTCGGAGGTGTATTCGCAGACCAGACCGGACGGGTCGGTGAAGTAGGAGAAGGTGTTGTTGCCCGGGCCGTGCCGGCCGGGGCCCCACTGGGGGGTGATGCCGTGGTGGCGCAGCCGGCCCAGGCCCCGCATGAAGTGGTCGACCGATGTCATCTCGTACGCCACGTGGTTCAGCGACGTCCAGTCGGCCTGGTTGAACGCGATGCAGTGGTGGTCGGCGTTGCAGCGCAGGAACGCCATCTGGTGCTCGGACCAGTCGGAGACGCGCAGGCCGAGCACGTCGCAGTAGAAGGCGACGGCGGCGTCGATGTCGATGGTGTTGAGCACGGCGTGCGTGACCCCGACCGGCACCGCGCCGTCCCGGCCGCGCGGGACCACCGCCTCGACCTGGGCGCTGATCTCGACCAGACGGCCCTCGGGATCGGTGAACCGCAACCCGTATCCGCCGCCCGCCTGTTCCAGCGGGGCGGGCCCGAAGACGGGGACGAGGGAGCGTGCTTCGAGGCGCCGGGCAGCCTCGTCGACCTCGGCGGGGGTGGCGACGGCGAACGCGATCCGGCCGAGGCCGACCCGGTCCCGCTCGGTGAGGTGAAGGACGTGGTGCTCGTCGCCCGATCCGCGCAGCCAGCGGGCGCCGGTGTCGGACTCGACGGTGTCGAGACCCCAGACCTCCTCGTAGAAGTCGGCGGCCTCGGTGAAGGCCGGCGTGTGCAGCTCGACGTAGCGCAGGGAGCGGAGCCGGGCGATCGGACCGGGCGGTGGTTGGTGCATGAGTCTCTCCAGACGGGCAGGCGTGCCGGGTCAGTTGGCCCAGGGGAGGGGGAGATCGGAGGTGCCCCAGTACAGGGACTTCTGACGCTGGTAGGCGCGGATCGCGTCGCGGCCCTTCTCCGTCCCGAGGCCGCTCTCCTTCCAGCCGCTGAACGGGGTGGAGGCGCTGAACTGCTTGTAGGTGTTGATCCAGACGGTGCCGGCCTCGATACGGCGCGCGATCCGTCCCGCGGCCCGCAGGTCACGGGTCCAGATCCCGCAGGCCAGCCCGTACACGGAGTCGTTGGCCTGGCGGACCAGGTCGTCCTCGTCGTCGTAGGGCAGAGCGACCAGGACAGGGCCGAAGATCTCCTCCTGGCAGGTCCGAGAGGCGTTCGGCAGTCCGTCGAGGACGGTCGGAAGGTAGTAGGCGCCGTCCTGGTAACGCTCGCCCTCGGGCGCCGACCCGCCGCAGAGCACCCGTGCGCCTTCCGAACGGGCGAGGTCCACGTAGGCGGCGACGGAGTCGCGGTGGCGGTGGTGCACCAACGGCCCGACCTGGGTGCCCGGTTCGGTGCCGGGGCCGACGCGCAGCTTGCGGACGCGCTCGACGAGTGCGCCGACGAAGGAGTCGTAGATGTCGCGCGCCACGAAGAGCCGTGAACCGGCGATGCAGGACTGGCCGCTGGACGAGAAGACCCCGAACATGACGCCCGCCAGAGCCTGTTCGATGTCGGCGTCGGCGCGCACGATCGTCGGTGACTTGCCGCCGAGCTCCAGTGAGGCCGGGATGAGTTTCGCCGCGGCGATCGCGGCGATGGACCGGCCGGTCTCCGTGCCGCCGGTGAATCCGATGCGGGCGACGAGGGGGTGCCGTACGACGGCGTCGCCGACCACCCGGCCGCTGCCGGGAAGTACCGACAACAGGGCGGTGGGCAGACGGAATTCATCGAGCGCCTGGGTGATCAGCCGGGCAAGTGCGAGGGAGACCAGGGGGGTCCAGGCCGCGGGCTTGAGGAGCACCGCGTTCCCGGCGGCCAACGCGGGGGCGATCTTCTGTGCGTCACTGGCGACGGGGGAGTTCCAGGGGTTGATCGCACCGACGACGCCGATCGGTTCGTACACGCTCATGGTGACGTAGGGGCCGCGGGACGGCGTGACCGAGTCCTCCGCGGTCTCCAGGGCGGCCGCCATGTACCGGAAGGTGCCTGCGGCGCTGAGCGCGAGGGCCCTTGTCTCGGTGAGGGTCTTGCCGGTGTCGGCGGTCTGCAGTGCCGACAGCTCGTCGGCCGCCTGCTCCGTCAGTTCGGCGATGCGGTGCAGCACGCGAGCGCGCTCGTGGGGCAGAAGGTCCCGCCAGGCCGGTTCCGCCATGGCCCTTGCCGCGGCTTCGGCGGCTTCGGCGACCTCTTCGGCAGAAGCGGAGTTGATGCTGGCGAGCACGCGGCCGGTCGCCGGGTCGACGGTGTCGACGGGCTCGCCCGCACCACGTCGCCACTGGCCCGCGATCAGGATGTCGGTGGGGTGGTGCGGCACGGGTGGACCTCCGGGCGAGGCGGCGGGACGGGGGGTGGCTCCGGGTGCGGACACGTCCGAAACGATTTCGTTACGCGGCACTTCCGAAGTGCTAGAAATCTAAGCGCTTAAGTTTCGTTCCGCAAGGGCTCAAGGAAAAATCGTTGCCGAGGGGGCCTTGAGCGTGGATCCTGTGGTGCCGATGATGGTGGAGAGGGCGCTTCACTCAAGTTTCCTAAGCTCTTAACCATTGACCACTTAGATACGGGAACCTACTGTCGCGGCAACCCCTTTGCCCGCGGAAGGACCCTCCATGACGACTGTGGCCGGTACGCCAGCCCTCGGCTCGATAGCCGCGCGACTCGAACGACTGCCGCACTCGCGCTGGCACGTCAAGGTCCGTTTCCTGATCGGAGCCGTCACCTTCTTCGAGGCGTTCGACCAGCTGCTGGCTGCCTCCGCACTGCCCGTCCTGATGAAGCAGTGGCACCTGACCACCGGGCAGGCCACCTTCGCCGTGACCACCGCCTCCATCGGCATGCTGCTGGGGGCCCTGGCCGCCGGCTGGATGGGTGACCGGATCGGCCGGGTGCGCACCGTCGCCCTCGGTGTCGCCGTCACCGGGCTCGCCAGCCTCGCCGTCGCCTTCTCCGGCGGCATCGAGACCTTCTCGCTCTTCCGGTTCGTCCAGGGGCTCGGCATCGGTGGTGTGGTGCCGGTGGCTGCTACGTACATCAACGAGATCGCCCGCTCCGACAAGCGGGGCCGATTCGTCCTGCTGTACGAGATGATCTTCCCGGCCGGACTGGCGGTGGCCACCCTGGTCGCCGTATGGGTGGTGCCCCACCTCGGCTGGCGCGCCATGTTCGTCCTGGGCGCCCTACCGGTGCTGATCGCCGCCGTGCTGCCCCGCAACGTCGCCGAGTCCCCGCGCTGGCTGCTGTCGCGCGGGCGCACGGAGGAGGCGGAGCAGGCCATCGCCCGCATCGAGGCGGAGGTCGCCCGCACCACCGCCGAGGAACTGCCCGCGCCCGCCGCGCAGGTGCCCGACGAGACGTCCCAGGGTCGGCTGGGCGACCTGTTCCGCGGACGCTATCTGCGGCGCACGGCGGTCCTGTCGGGTCTGTGGTTCGTCGCCTACTACGTCAACCACGGCATCTCGACCTGGCTGCCGTCGCTCTACACGAAGCAGTTCGGGCTGGACCTGACCACCGCGTTGGTCTACACGCTGCTCAGCAACGTCACCGGCCTGCTCGGTACGTTCGTCGTGGCACTGCTGATCGACCGTATCGGGCGCAGGCCCGCGCTGGTGGGCGCGCTGGTCGGCACGGTGCTCTCGCTGGGCGTGCTCGCGGTGGCCGGCGCCACCTCGGGCGGTCAGGTCGCCGTCCTCGCCTCCTGCACGACCTTCTTCCTGTACGCGATCAACGCCGGGCTCTACCTCTACTCGCCCGAGCTGTACCCCACGTTCAACCGGGCCAAGGGCGCCGCGTTCGGTGGCCTGTGGAACCGGGTCGGTGTCATCCTCGGCCCGATCACCGTCGGCGCGATCATCGGCGCGGGCGGCAGCCTGGCCCTCGTCTTCGCGCAGCTCGCCGTGGTCGCCGCGGTGGGCGCCGTGATCGCCTGGTTCGCCGTCGAGACCAAGGGCAGGACGCTGGAGGAGCTCAACTCCTGACGTGAACGGAGGCGCCGGCCGGGGGGGGGGGGGGCGGGGCGGGGGCGCAATCACAAGGTGCCCCCCCCCCCCCCCCCCGAGCTCGTGTGGCGGCACGCCCCCCCCCCCCCCC
>NZ_JBHVWN010000070.1:0-38783 GCF_042882275.1 Streptomyces sp. NPDC058231
ACTTTTATGCTATAAAATCTGGCACCCGCAACCCCACCAACACCCACCCCGACCGCCAGGGGGGGGGGGGGGCCGCGGCGGCGCCCCCCCCCCCGCCGCACCCCGGACAACGATCGCGACGACCGGATCGCGAAGTATCAGCACGAGGCACAGGAAGACGCGGTGACCGGCATCTCCGGTGCCTGCGGTGGATCGCGCGCAGTAGCCTCGGTCCATGCCCGAGTCAACGGTGGCACGCTTCTACGACGAACTGGCCGACGACTACCACCTGATCTACGCGGACTGGTACGCGAGTATGCGCCGGCAGGGCGAGGCCCTGGACGCCTTGATCGGCCGGGACCACGCGACCGTGCTCGACTGCTCCTGCGGTATCGGTACACAGGCCATCGGCCTGGCGCTGCGTGGGCACCACGTCACCGGAACCGACCTCAGTCCCCGCGCCGCCGCCCGCGCAGCCCGGGAGGCCGCCCGCCGGAACCTCTCACTGCGTACGGCCGCCGCCGACATGCGACGCCTCCCGTTTCCCGGCGGCCGGTTCGACACCGTCGTCTGCGCCGACAACTCACTCCCCCACCTCACGACGGAACAGGATGTGCACGCGGCCCTGGCCGAGATGCGCCGGGTGCTGCGTCCCTCCGGTCTGCTGCTGGTGAGCACACGCCCGTACGACGACCTGTTGCGCGCCCACCCCGTTTCGACACCTCCGCAGGTCCACCGGCCCACCGACGGCGGGGAACGAACCGTCACCTTCCAGCTCTGGCACTGGCACGACGACGGCGAACACTACGACCTGGAGCACTTCCAACTCCTGCCGGCAGGCGGGGACTGGCGCGTCCAGGTGCGCCGGACCACCTACTGGGCGCTCGGCCGGGACCGGCTGACCGGTCTCGCGGTGGACGCGGGGTTCGTGGACCCCGAGTGGCGCATGCCGGAGGAGACCGGCTTCTTCCAGCCGCTGCTCGTGGCGCGCGCCGGCGCGTAGGCCGGTCCAGCATCCAGCGACCTGGCGGCCTCGTCTGCGGGGCGCCGGCGGATCGCCTCCTGCGGCCGCACGGGCCGATTCCGCCGGCCACCCGCGCTCGCCGACGGTGAAGCAGCGCGCCACTGCGGGTTCGCCCCGCAGTCCCCACCGCCGAGGCCCAGAGGCGAGCACGGCGGCATCCGGGCCCGATCGCCGATCCGTGTCATCCGACTCCTGCGATCGACCGGTACCGACGCAGACCCGGGATCAATAGGTTAGGTTAGGCATGCCTAAGTATCCATCCTCGGGTCTCGCCGTCCGCTCCTCCGGAGAACTTGAATGCGTCTTTTCCACTCCCGTGTCACGCAGCCGACCCCTGCCGAACGCGTACTTTCGATCCTGGCCGCCGCCCATTCGATGACGGTGGTGAACGACGGGCTCGATCCCATCGAGGTGCACCGCTTCGACGGCACGGGCGCGATGGGCCACATCCACCTGCACGAACCGTCCGAGGTCGGCCCCACCCATCCGGACATACGCGTCCCGGTCCGGTTGGAGTTCACCGACATCGCGCCCACGCCGGTGCGAGACCGACTGCGCGCCCGCGTCACGGTGACCGGCCTGGTGTCGGCCCGGTACAGCACGGAGACCACGGAGAGCACCTGCATGGAGTTCGGCCAGGCGGTCATCGAAGACCACAGGGGCCGGACCTTCGTGACGCTGGAGACGCTGCAGGGGACGACGCCGGATCCGATCGCCACCAGCGAGGCAGCGATGCTGACCCACCTCATGGACAGCCACGGCGAACTCGTTCCCCTGCTCCTGCGCCTCGTGCGGCCACAGCCGGACAGGAGTGTGGAGTGCGTCTTCCCCCTGGCCATGGACCGCTACGGCGTGACCCTTCGTCTGGAGCACCCCGACTCCCACCGGGATGTCCGGTTGCCGTTCGCGACGCCCGTGTCCCGGATCGATCAGGCCGGCCCCCGGATCCACGCCCTGCTGGCCGCCGCCCGTCGCGCGTCCCATCCCAATCGACTCCCCGCCTGACTGCGGGCCGGGACGCCCGATCCAGTAGTCAGGCGGGCGCGGCGTCGGGTGTCGTGACGGCGGCCGCGGTCCGAGAGGTTCACGATCGGTCCCGGGCGCTCGAATGCCCGCGGCCGCGCCTCACCCGGGCGCGCACCGCACGCCGGGCGACAGGTCCCAGTTCCTCCAGCACGGTCACAAGCGCGGAGAGCTGCTCCAGCGCGTCCAGCGCGCGCTCGGCACCGTCCGCGTCCACCCCTTCGTACAACTCCAGTCCGATGAAGGCGGCAGCGGTCGCGCGCGCCAGACCGGGGACATCCACGAATTCCGCCAGGGGCGTGTCCGCCAGTACCCGCGCCAACGCCCCCTCGATCTCGTCGATCCACAGCGCGAGGCCCGCCGCGGTGGCCGGGGCGAGCCTCGGCTGGGTCTGCGCTCCGGCCAGCAACTGGGCGAGAACGGCCACGTTCCCGTCCGCGCGCTCGGTGGCATGCAGCTCACGACCCAGTTCGAGGAGTTCACCCAGGTTACGGACACGGCTCAGCCGCTCGCGGTAGACGGCCACCCGTTGTTCGGCGCCGTGACGGCAAGCGGCGGAGAGCAGTTCGTCGACGCTCTTGAAGTGGTAGAAGACCAGCGCCTGGTTCACCCCGGCCGCAGCGGCAATGCTGCGCGCGGAGACCTTGGCGATGCCCTGCTCGGTGATCATGTGCAACGCGCCGGCCAGCAGTCTCGTCCGAGTGTCTGCGCTCATGCCCGCGCTTCTTCGCGTACCGGCCGCAGGCTGTCCCGGACTCCGTACTTCTCGACGTCGACGAAGTCGGCCGTGAAGGAACCTCCGTACCCGAAGAGCCGCCCGAACCGCCGGTTGGTGACGGAGACCTGGATCCGGAAACGCCGCGCGATGTCGTCGTACCACTCGCGCACCAGGGCGTCACCCGCGATGAGGTCCGGGACGCGAGCGTCCAAGGGGCCCTCGCGAAAGCGATGTGCACCGGAGCGGATGACCAGCGCGCCCCAGGCATCCACCACGAAGTGCAGGTCGGTGGCGAGGTGCTGGTGGGTGCCGAGGTAGTCGACGACGCAGTCGCGTTCGTGGCTGAAGACCATGGTGGCGTCGAACCGCCGGTGACGCCGGGGGAACGCGAAGGTCCGCACGAAAGTGACGGTCTCCCGCCCGTGCGAGTCCAGGTAGGGGAAGTTCTCGATGGTGAACGGCACATCGCGCCCGGCCTGAGGGAGGAGGACGTTACGGCTGCCGCCGAGCGCGAGGAACGGCCGTACGAAGCCACGGCCGTGCCATATGCGGTCCATCGTGCCGCGTCCGATGCAAGCCTCTCCGCTGTCGAGTCCGACGGAGAAGCGCCGTCGCATCTGGGGATGGAGCCGGTCGAAGTCGGCGCCGAGGGCGCGCTGGAAGATCGAGGTCATGACGTCTCCGGGGCGATGAGGGCAGCCGGCGGTGCCGGCGGCGCGGAACCCGTGCGTTCGGGCGGGTGGCGAAGACAGCGGCGGGCGGCCGGAGTGAACGGCAGCGGCGGAAGGAGGACCGCGAGCGCCGCGACGGCGAGGGAGGCCACCGGAACGGCCACGACGGCCAGGACGACGGCCAACAGACGAACGGTGGAATCACCGAGGGCGTACCGCAGGGACCGTTCGGGCGGAATGCCGCGCTCGCACCACAGCCGCAGTCGGTCGAAGGACCAGGCCGTTGCCCACCTCATCAGGGGCCGGAAGGCGAGACGGTCGACCAGGCGCCCGAAACGGCCCCAGCGAGAGCGATAGTGATAACCCGTCAGAAACCGAATGCCGTTCTCCGCCGGGATGTAGCGCCAATAGCCGCTCCCGTCCTCGATGAGCGAGAGCGGGTCCGGTGAGGAGAAGCGCAGGACGGAGGTTCGGGTGCCCTCCGGATGGTGACGGTCCCCGGCAGCGACTCCGACGCCGGCGACCGTCAGGCACGGCAGAACTCGTGTGGTGTAGCGGAAGTGCTGTGGCTTCCCAGGCGTGCGCGGAAGGTAGTCGATGCCGGTGAACCACAGATCCCAGCGCCGATGTTGCTCCGGCTGCTGCGTACGGTCCCACAGCTCGTCAGGATCGGCGCGTATCAGCGTCTCGATGTACAGGCCCACCGTGGCTCCCCCTACCGGTTTGAGCGACTGCTCAAGAAAGCGTACGGCCTTTTGAGCAGTCGCTCAAGCAGATTCGGTTACGGGGGCCGCCCTCGACGAAGCGGTGCCCGGTCGTCTCCGCCTCGGACGTGCGACCTTCCAGGGAAAGGCAGTTGACGTACGCCGCGGCCGCGCATCGATCACCGCCGGTCTGAACAGCGGCTCGTCCAGGTGCTCTCCACGACGCCCCGGCCGGCGGCCGACGGGGCTCTGACGGCGCGGTGGCGTCAGCCGTTGGCCGGCATCACCCGGAACGCCTCGATGCTGGTGTACTCGCCCCCGTACCCGGCCTCGGCGCCGGGCTCGCCCGCGGCCGCTGCCTGCCGACAGTCACGACGACCGGGGCATGACGGTGATGGACGCGCTCCAGCGGCGTGGGGTGCCGTTCCGGCCCGGTCCACAGCGTTAGGGTCGGCGCGTGGGCCGACCTGACGAGTGCGCGGAAGGCGCCGGACCGTTCACCACCCGTCTCACCTGGCGCCTCGCCGACGGCGGATCCGCCGTCTGGGAGTCGCGCACAGCCCGCCGACGGGGAGCGTTCAAGGTCCGGGCCGCGGGAGAGACCGAGCACAGGCCGCAGCTCTCAGACGCCACGACTCTCCGTCGGCTCCGCAGGCTGAACGTCATCGCGTCTGTCGGATTCACGATCGGCGGCGCCCTGTTCGCTCTCGGGGCGGTCTTCACCCGTCCGGCGACCGGCAGCCTGGTCAACGTCAGTGTCGCCAACTGGGGCACCTTCGCGGGAGCACTGTGCTTCGCCGCGGCCGGCCTGCTGCAGGTCTTCGAACGGCCGTACGTGTCCTGACGCCCGGCAAGCCGGAGAGCCCGCGGGCTCCGGGGCGCACGGGGCAGCTCGCCGTCAGGGCGCCCAGCGCAGTCGTACCGCCTCCCATTCGTGTGGCCGACCCGTGCGAGGGGCAGGGCCGTCCTGCCCGGTTCCCCGCGTCGGCCGCGCTCCGCCGCGAACCCGTCGTCGACCACCCGGGACGACATCCGAGCCGGTCACCTCCGCCGTGCGCTGCCGACCCACCCCACACAACGTGGCGTGGCCGACCCCGATCTCGCAGGGGATCTCTGTCCACATGTCACAGACGGCCGGGCTGTCTCGTCTCGGGTGACGAGGACAGGCCCTCAGAAAGAACACACCATCCCGCTGCCAGGAGTTGGCCATGAGCGAACACG
This sequence comes from Streptomyces sp. NPDC058231, assembly GCF_042882275.1. NCBI lineage: Bacteria > Bacillati > Actinomycetota > Actinomycetes > Kitasatosporales > Streptomycetaceae > Streptomyces > Streptomyces sp. NPDC058231. Next base: position 5,341 of record NZ_JBHVWN010000070.1, read on the forward strand.
CCACACACCAGAAGATCGCGCTGATCACCGGGGGGAACAAAGGGATCGGCCGCGCGGCCGCCGAGCAACTCGCCGCGCTGGGCGTAACGGTCCTGGTCGGCGCAAGGGACGCGCGACGAGGTGAGGAGGCCGCCGCGGCGCTGCGCGCGGCAGGCGGCCATGCGCACGCGGTCACCCTGGACGTCACCGACCAGGCCACCGCCCTGGCCGCCGCACAGCAGATCGAGGAGCGCTTCGGTCACCTCGACGTGCTGATCAACAATGCCGGTATCTCCGGATCCGGCCAGGTGTCACCGGAAGACGCCCATGACCAAGTACCCAGCTCCGTCGACCTGGACATGGTCCGGGCGGTGTTCGAAACCAACGTCTTCGGGGTGATCGCGGTGACCAACGCCATGCTTCCGCTGCTGCGACGGTCGTCGGGGCCACGTATCGTCAACGTCAGCAGCGCCGCTGGGTCACTGGCCCTCGCCGCCGACCCGGACGGCCCGCTGGCGGGTCTGCTCGCGTCTGCCGCGTACACACCGTCGAAGACCGCGCTGAACGCGTTGACCGTGCAATACGCCAATGAGCTGCGGAAGAGCGGCATCCTTGTCAATGCCGCCGACCCCGGGTACGTCGACACCGAGCTCAACAACCACACCGGGTTCCTCACGGTCGGGCAGGGCGCCGCGGTCCTGGTGCGTCTGGCCACGCTCGGCGCGGACGGGCCGACCGGTGGGTTCTTCAACGAGGACGGCCCGGTGCCCTGGTGACAACGGTCGCTCGACGTCCCGGAGAAGGTGGGCCGTAACCGTCAGGTAGGAACGGAGTCACTGCGTCCGGTTGTCCGAGGGGGCGGCCCTACCGCAGGGGTCGGGCGGTGCCCCGGTCGCCCGACCTCGGAGAACCCGGACATCCCGCTCGGTGACTCCGTGCCACCTGTCGAAGGAGTCGGCCGGAGCCCGATTCGGGGGTGATCCGCGACGACGCTCGCGACGGGTGCCCGTCGTCGAGGAGCTGTGGCTTCCTTCCGAGAGGTGGTTGACTGCACCGCATGGACCTCGCGCGAGCCTTCCGTCCGTGTCCGGACGTGGTGACGAGCTGCTCCGGCCGGGTTGCCGCCCGGTATCGCCTCGCCCGGCGGGACGGCCGGTCATGACTGCCGATCGGATGCCGTCGGGGCCAGGTTCTGTCCCGGCGGCTTCGAATGCGCCCCCGTTCGATCCCGAACTGAGCCTGGCACTGGCGGCTTCCGGGAGCATGGCGAGGCAACCGTTCACCCGGGAGAACCTTGCGGCCCGGCAGGAACAGGATGCCGATGCCCGACCCAGGCCGACGGTCCGGGATCTCCGGGCCGACGGCCGCTTCGAGGTGGATGAGCTGCGTGTTCCGGGAACGCAGGACGGGCAGGACGTCACACTCGTGCGTGCCCGGCCCGCCGGGATCTCCGGGCTGCTGCCGTTGCTGTACTACATGCACGGCGGCGGAATGATCATGGGCAATGCATGGTCCGTCCTACCGCGGCTGCTACGCGAGTTGGCTCTCCCCCCTGGGGTTGGCCGTGATCTCCGTCGAGTACCGGTTGGCACCTCAGGCGCAGTACCCCGGACCGGTGGAGGACTGTTACACCGGACTCGTCCGGGTGGCTCTGGACGCGGCCGACCTGGGCATCGACGCGGAGCGCATCATCGTCGGGGGAAAGAGCGCCGGCGGCGGACTCGCCGCGGCACTTGCCCTGCTCACCCGTGACCGAGGCGGCCCCGCACCGATCGGGCAGATGTTGCTGTGTCCGATGCTCGACGACCGCAACAACACCTTCTCCAGCCATCAGATGGCCGGTATCGACACCTGGGACCGGACGTCCAACGCAACCGCGTGGCAGGCACTGCTGGGCGACCGGTACGGCGCCGCGGACCTGCCGCCCTACGCGGCTCCCTCCCGCGCCGGGGATCTGTCCGAGCTGCCCCCGGCCTACATCGAGGTCGGGTCGGCCGAGACGCTCAGGGACGAGGGCGTGGCTTTCGCCGATGCCATCTGGCGGGCAGGTGGTCAGGCCGAACTGCACGTATGGCCCGGGGCCTTCCACGGCTTCGACACCTTCGCACCACGGGCGGCTCTCAGCCAGGATGCCCGCAACGCCCGTGCCCGGTGGCTCCGGCGCATCCTCGGATCGTCCGGTGCCGACAGGGGACCTGTCCGCTGAGCACGTCACCATGGTTTCACGATCACCGACCGGGCGGCCTGCACGGGGGCACAGGACGCCGTGTGCTGTCCGCTTCAACATGTCGACGAATGTACGAAGTTGGCGATCCTGCGAGCAGCCGGTCGGCCACCCGCTCCTTGGTGGGGCTGACCGCACCCTGAGCGTGGCGGAAGCACCACCGACGAGCTGCAGCGACCCGGCTTCGCCCGGGAGGTGCTTGCAGCCGCTGCAACCCGGGCGCCGGTGCGCTCAGTCGGCTGCCTGCAACGGGCATCCGGTCCCGACGCGCGCGTGAAGATCGGCCCGCAGGGCGGCGAGTTGTGCCATGCGGGCGTCGATCACCTCGATCTTCGCCTCGAACAGCGTGGACAACGCCTCGGCGGTGTCCGGCGCTTCGCGCAGTTCCTCACCGGTCCGTGCGATCTCGGCCAGCGAGAAGCCGAGTGTCTGTGCGGTACGGATGTACTGCAGCCAGATCACTGCCTCCGGCGGGAAGTCACGATAACCGTTGGGCAGCCGTTGACCTGTGACGAGGCCGATCTTCTCGTAGAAGCGAAGGGTGTCCTTGGTCGTCCCCGTCCGCGCGGCCAGTTCACCGATCCGCATGACTCTCCCCGTGGGCCGCTGACTTGACCTTGGAGAGTACTCCACTGTCTACCGTCGGGGCGTCGATACCCGAGACCAGCTGGAGCCCGTCGTGATCCGTCCTTTCGCCTCTTCCCGCCGCGCCTATGTCCGCGTCGTACGCGCCAGCGCCTGGTACGACCTCGTGGTCACAGCGGGATTCGCCACGCCGTGGACCTACGCGCTGGTGCACGGCGCATTGTCGTCGCTGGGCGACGCGTCCGGACTGGGTGCCCTGCCCGAACGCGACGTGATTCAGACGCTGTACGCGAACCTGATGGGTTCGGTGGTGGTCGTCTGGGCGCTCCTGCGGATCGTCAGACCACTGCCCGCACACGGACTGCTCGACGGCGTCGCGCGCACGCTGTTCGCCGCGTGGCAGGCGTACGCACTGGCCCACGGTGCCCCGCGCTGGCTGTGGCTGTTCCTCGTCGTCGAGGTGGCATTCGGCATCGTCCAGCTCGTGCCCTGGTGTCGGGCTCGACGCAGCGGCCTCGCTGCCGAAGCCGCCGGTCCGGCCGTCGGTCAACCGCTCGGCGTCGAAACTCCGTGAGGCCCGGATCCGGACAGCAGAGGCGGCTCGACGGTACCCGGTGGACATGTACGGGCCCCATGGACACATCGGAGGCGGCCGGGCCGGTCCATGCGTTCCCATCATCTCAGCCCCCGTGGCTCGGCAGGATCTCCTTGATCTTGGCGATGGCGAAGCCCCACCCCTGGGCGACCGTCGGCTTGCCCGGTACCGCCACCTCCTCGGGGTTCGTCAGGACGTCCAGCAGGACCGGCCCCGGCGTGCCGAAGGCTTGACGCACACTGTCGTGGAGCTTCGCCGGGTCGGTCACCCGGATACCGGTCAGGCCGAGTGCGGTGGCGACGGCCGCGAAGTCCGGGTTGTCGAGTTCCGTTCCGAATTCGGCGAGGCCGGCCTGCTCCTGTTCGAGCTTGACCATCCCCAGACGCCGGTTGTCGAAGACCACGAGTTTGACCGGCAGCCGGTACGTCTTGATCGTCATGAGGTCCCCGAGCAGCATGCTCAGCCCGCCGTCGCCGCAGAAGGCGATGGTCTGCCGTTCCGGCGCCCAGAGCTGGGCCCCGATCGCCTGCGGCATGGCGTTGGCCATCGAACCGAGGTTGTACGAGCCGATCAGGCGCCGGCTTCCACGCATCGAGACGAACCGGGAGAGCCAGACGGTGGCCATACCGGTGTCGGAGGTGAAGACCGCGTCCTCGGCGGCGTGGGCGTCGACGGCCGCGGCGAGCGCCTCGGGGCGGATGTCGTGGTCCCGGTTGTCCAGGGCCGCCCGCAGCCTCCCGGTCCAGCGGCGGTCGTGTCCGGGGTCGGCCAGCCGCCGCTGTCCGGCCTGCCATTGCCGGTAGCGCTCCCGGGTGTCCTCCAGGTGTGTACGGTCGGGTCCCGCCTTCAGCCGGGGCAGCAGGGCGCGGAGCGTGGCGCCGACGTCGCCGACGAGACCCGCGTCCACGGGCACCCTGCGGCCCAGGTGCTCCTCACGGGTGTCGATCTGGACGACCTTGCAGCCCGTCGGATACCAGTCCCGGTAGGGAAAGTCGGTGCCCAGCATGACCAGCGTGTCGCAGGCATCGAGGGCGTGGGCGGCGGCGGGGTTGCCGATCAGGCCGGTCTGGCCGACCTCGAAGGGGTTGTCCCCCTCGAATCCTTCCTTCGCCTTCAGAGTCAGCACCATGGGCGCGCCGAGCAGTTCGGCCAGTTGGAACACCTCGGTCTTCGCCTCACGGGCTCCGCGGCCGACGAGCAGTGTGCAGGTCGATGCGGAGTTCAGAAGTTCCGCCGCCTCGGCGACGGCCGGGTCGTCCGGCCGGGTGACGGAACGGTGGTGGGCGAAGCGCGCCGGCGAGTCGTCGGTCAGCTCCTGGTCGCCCAGGTCGCCGGGGACGCTGAGCACGGCGACGCCGCCCCGGCTGATCGCCGCCCGGACAGCGGACTCCAGCATGCGCGGCATCTGGTCCGGCGAGGTGACGGTGGCCCGGTAGACCGCCACGTCCCGGAAGAGGAGATCGTTGTCCACCTCCTGGAAGTAGTCGCTGCCCAGTTCGGACAAGGGCACCTGGCCACAGACGGCAAGGACCGGGGTGCGGCTCTTGGCCGCGTCGTAAAGGCCGTTGAGGAGGTGGACGGAGCCGGGGCCGACCGTGCCCATGCAGACGCCGAGGTTGCCGGTCAGCTGCGACTGGGCGCCGGCCGCGAAGGCGGCCGCCTCCTCGTGACGGCAGCCGATCCAGTCGAGTCCGTCGGTGGTACGGATGGCGTCGGTGAGCGGATTGAGCGCGTCACCGACGACTCCGAACACCTGGTGGACCCCCAGGTCCTTCAGGGCGTCGACAATCACTCGGGCGACAGTGCGTGCCACGATGTCCTCCGGTTCCGGCGGTCAGTGGGTGAAATGGTCGGGGTCGGCGGCCTGCCAGTCGGCAGCCCACTCGGCGGGTGCGTCGTCGAGCAGTCGGCCCGGGGTGAGCCATGTGTGCAGCTGTGCGTAAGAACGGACGGTGTGCGGGTCGACGCGCTGGAGCAGCATGTGCGGGCGGAGCTGTGTCCGGTCGTCGACGCCCATGGCCGCCATGATCTGCTGGGCGCTCTTGACGGTGGCGGCCTGGAATCGGCCGACACGCTGAGCCTTGTCGCCGACGTCCAGGGCACGGGACCGCCGCCGGTCCTGGGTGGCTACACCGACCGGGCACGTGTTCGTGTGGCAGCGCTGGGCCTGGATGCAACCGAGCGCGAACATCATCGCCCGGGCGGCGTTGGTGTAATCGGCGCCCTGGATCAGCCGCTTGACCAGGTCGCCGCCAGTGGCGATCTTGCCGCTCGCGCCGATCCGGATGCGGTCGCGCAGTCCCGTCCCGACGAGGGCGTTGTGTACGGTCATCAGGCCCTCGCCGAGCGGCAGCCCGATGGTGTCGGCGAACTCCAGGGGCGCTGCGCCGGTCCCGCCCTCCGCACCGTCGACGATGATGAAGTCAGGCGTGATGCCTTCGTGCAGCATGGCCTTGCACACGGCGAGGAACTCGCGTCGGGAGCCGACGCACAGCTTGAAGCCGACGGGTTTCCCGCCGGCCAGCTCACGTATGCGGGCCAGGAACAGGACCAGTTCCCTCGGTGTCGTGAAGGCGGTGTGGTACGGCGGTGAGATGACCGTACGGCCCTCGGGTACGCCGCGGACCTTCGCGATCTCGGCAGTCACTTTGGCGCCGGGCAGCACTCCCCCGATTCCTGGCTTGGCTCCTTGGCTGAGTTTCAGCGAGACACACTTGACGTGTTCGTGGCCGGCCTTCTCGGCGAACCGGGCCGCGTCGAACGAGCCGTCCTCGGTGCGGCAGCCGAAGTACCCCGTACCCATCTCCCAGACCAGATCGCCCCCGGGACTCAGGTGGTACTCCGAGAGACCCCCCTCGCCCGTGTCGTGTGCGAAACCGCCCTGTGCGGCACCGGAGTTGAGCGCCAGTACGGCATTGGCCGACAGCGAGCCGAAACTCATGGCGGAGACGTTGAGCAGAGCCATGTCGTACGGCTGGGTGCAGTCGGGGCCGCCGATCCTGACTCGGGGAGGATCGGTGCGCACCGGCCGGGGTGACATGGACGGGACGAGGTATTCGCTGCCGGCCAGGTACAGGTCGCGCTCGGTGCCGAACGGCTCCTCGGCATCGGTCCCCTTGGCCCGCTCGTAGACGATGCTGCGGGTGTCCCGGTCGAAGGGACGGCCGTCGAAGTTCCGCTCGATGAAGTACTGCTGCAGCTCCGGCCGCAGTGCTTCCAGGGCGAACCGCAGGTGCCCGAGCACCGGGTAGTTCCGCAGGACCGAGTGCCGCCTCTGCAGGAGGTCGTGAGCGGCCACGGCGGCGAGGAAGGCGAGGAACGCGGCCGCAGCCCACCACCAAGGCGACATCACCGCGGCAGCGACGAACGCGCCGGCGGTCAGGCATCCGAGAAGAACAGGGACAAGAGTCTTCAGCACGTCGCACGTCTGTCCCGAGAAGTCCTGAACAATCCTCGGATCCGCTTCCGATCCGACCGGGCGGAACGGGGAGCACGCATGCGGGGGTGGGCCCGGTGCCGGGCCCACCCCCACCCGCACACACCTGCTCAGGACCCGGAGTGCGGGCCGGCCGCCCCCTCCCGGTCAGGCGGGTCGCGGAGCCCGCCGGTCCTTGCGCTGCTCCAGTTCCTCGTCTTCGACCAGCGTCAGCATCGGCTGACCCGGTGCACACATCATCGTGACGAGAAAACGGCTGCGGGAGTCCGTCCGGTTGTTTCCGTCCTGATAGTGGATCACATCGCCGCCCGGCTCCCAGAAAGTCTCTCCGGCCTTGATCACGCGCTCCGGCTCACCTTCGAGTTCGAAGAGCATCTCCCCCTCCAGCATGTATCCGAAGGCCGGGCCGGAGTGCCGGTGCGGGGGCGTGCCGGGGTCGCCCGGGGGGTATTCGATGACGACGGTCATCGCCTCGGCCCCTTCGGGGACGTACGGCGGCTTTGCCGTCTGCAGCACGGTCAGCGCGGTCTTCCACGCTTCGGACCGTGGTCCCTGTTCGGCGTTGGCCGGCTCGCTACTCGACATGGTGAAGCCTCTCGTGGTGCGCGACTGCCCGCAGGGACCGTCCGGGCCGGCATCGACGTCCGATCGCCCCGACGGGCCCGTCGGCTCACGGACTCGGCCGAGGCCGAGAGTTTCCTGTTCGAGGTTCTCCTGCGTCCCTGCAGCAGCTCCTGTCCGGTGCCTATGACCAGAAACCATCACCATTCGGTCACAGCTGCTGTCCGGACAGGGTAATGCCGACCTCAGGCCCTGGAGGGGCAACGACATGTGCACGGCCGTCCATGTCGGAACGCTTTCACGGGTGCGGACAATCGATCCCCGGCTCCCTCACGGCGTTTCCCACGCATGCCGGCGATCAGCGACGTCCACTCCCCTTCTCTCTTGCGCCCGCCCCTCACCGGGAGCGCGGCCCTCCGGTCCGAGGGGCACGCGCACGAAACGCCGATCAGAAGCAGCGGAGAAGGTGCTTGCGCCCGATGCCGTCGTCATGGATCCGCTGTATCTCAAGCCTGCCGGTGCCGTGAACGCCGCGCACACATCTGCGGCAGACCTCGTCGACGGTCCGGCGGATCGCCAGCTCCGCCGCCTGCATCGCATCGCAGGCCTGGTCTATCACGTAGTAGAGCCACGTGAACGTGCAGCCGGGCGCCCAGACCTCCAGCCCCACCAGCCATTTGTCTCCCGGAGCCGCATCCGTACGGGAGGAGCTCCCGTATCCGGGACGCCCCCCGGGCAACCCTTGTGTGTACGCGCCGCCGGCCGCACATCCCGGTGCGAACGGGCGCACAGGCACAGGTCCGTACGGCCGGTCGCAAGGCACATGCGCGCGCTCCACAGGCGCCACAGTTCCACAGGCACACCACACTGGAGACCTCCTCGCCCGGTCGGCCCAGGCCGCCCGTAGAAATATTCACACTTCAATAACTTTGACCGGAAATCGCCCCTCCTTGTGACACGAACCGTCGCCAGGAATTTCCCATCGGTCGGCAGGGCAGCAGAGGCGGGCGGAGCCTTCCCAGGTGAGCGTGCGTCTCAGCATCGAGTCGGCCGACCGGTGTTCGGCAGCGTTTGACAGGGTTTACCCAGATGCGAGCCTTGTAGAAGACACCCGCCGTGGGGAGGTCTGCGGTGGCTTCAGCGGATAAGAGACGAGGCAGGTGGATTCTCGCTTCGCTTGCCTGAGGCAACGCCGAGAATCGAGGTCCGGGATCCATGACCGACGAGCTGGGCGGCCGCGAGGTCGCCGTCCCGGCCACGGACGGCGTGGAACACATCGCCGCCGAGCGGTCCCGGGGCGCGCTGCACGGCGCCGGAGCCGAAACGGGACTGTTCTCCCTCCCTGCGGGGGAAACGAACGCCCGCCAGGGGGTGTCGACGCGACGGGGACCATGCCTGCGGACCGGAAGCCGTCCGACGCGTGTGCGGACGACTACGCGGCGTTGCTGCTGGTCGGCGGCGCGATGAATTCCGACCGGGTGCGCACCGACAAGGATGCGGTCGCCTTCGTGACGGCCTTCATGGCTGCGGGCGACCATCGAGGAGTGATCATGAAAGCAGCGGTATACGAAGGACCGCGGGCGGTCACGGTGAAGGACGTACCGGACGCGAAGATCGAGCACCCCTGCGACATCGTCGTGAAGATAACCAGCACCAACATCTGCGGCTCCGACCTGCACATGTACGAAGGACGCACCGACTTCGAGACCGGTCGCACCCTGGGGCACGAAAACCTCGGGCAGGTCGTCGAGGTGGGCCCGGCCGTCAGCAAGATCAAGGTCGGCGAGTACGTCGTCCTGCCGTTCAACATCGCCTGCGGTTTCTGCAAGCAGTGCGAGCAGGGGCTGACCAACTACTGCCTGACCATGCAGCCGGAGCCTGCGCTCGCCGGTGCCGCCTACGGGTTCGCCGACATGGGCCCGTACCAGGGCGGGCAGGCGGAGCTGCTGCGTGTGCCGTACGGAGATTTCAACGCCCTGCGGCTCGGCGAGGACGCGGCGGAACGCCAGGTGGACTACGTCATGTTGGCCGACATCTTCCCCACCGGCTACCACGCGACCGAGATGGCCGACGTCAAGCCCGGCGACCAGACCATTGTCTACGGGGCGGGGCCCGTGGGCCTGATGGCCGCCTACTCCGCGGTCCTCAGGGGAGCCGGCCGGGTATGGATCGCCGACCACCACCCCGACCGACTGCGCGTCGCGGAAGAGATCGGCGTCATCCCGATCGACATCACCGAAGAGGACCCGGCCGAGGTCGTCAAGGAAGCAACTCTCGGGCTCGGGGCCGACAACGGCTGCGAATGCGTCGGATATCAGGCCCACGACCCACAGGGACACGAAGACGCAAGTCTGCCTCTCAACGGCCTGATCGAATCCGTCCGTTTCACCGGCAACATCGGCGTCGTGGGCGTGTTCCTGCCCCAGGACCCCGGAGGCGCCGATGCCCAGGGAGAACTGGAGGCCCAGGGCAAAGTGCCGATCGACTTCGGCATGATGTGGCTCAAGGGCCAGCGGATGGGCACGGGCCAGGCGCCGGTCAAGAGGTACAACCGAGCCCTGCGCGACCTGATCGCCGGCGGCCGGGCGGAGCCCAGCTTCATCGTCTCGCACGAACTCGATCTCGACGAAGCCCCCACCGCCTACGAGCACTTCGACGCCCGAGACGACGGCTGGACCAAGGTCGTGCTCCACCCCGGCGGCAACACATGACCTCACGCAGCCGAGCCCGCTCGTCGTGACTGCCGGAGCGGGAGCACCCGGCCTACCCCGACCTCGGCTGCCGGAGTGCGGGCCCCAACCGCTGACCGTCGTGAACCACCGGGGCGTCGTGGCGCGCCCACTCCCCGGTCGTGGCAGCCGAATTGCACCGAAGGGAAGGCTGGGATGGACATGAACAGAACTCGGACCACTGCGGCCCCGGTCGCAGCGGCCGACCCGCTCGATCCGGAACAGCTGCACGCGATCAACGCGTGGTGGCGGGCGGCGAACTACCTGTCCGTCGGTGAGATCTACCTGCTGGACAACCCACTGCTGCGCGAACCTCTGCACCCCGAACACGTGAAGTCCCGGCTGCTCGGGCACTGGGGAACCACCCCGGGACTCAATTTCGTCTACGCCCACCTCAACCGGTGCATCACCGAGCGCGACCTCGACATGATCTACGTGATGGGTCCCGGTCACGGAGGTCCGGGACCGGTGGCGGCGGCGTGGCTGGAAGGAACGTACAGCGAGATCTACGCCGACGTGTCCCAGGACGCGCCAGGCATGAAGAAGCTGTTCACCCAGTTCTCGTTTCCGGGCGGCATCCCCAGCCATGTGGCCCCGGAGACCCCGGGATCGATCCACGAGGGCGGTGAGCTCGGATACTCCCTGTCGCACGCCTACGGCGCGGCATTCGACAACCCCGGGCTGACCGTCGCCGTGGTCGTCGGCGACGGGGAGGCGGAGACGGGCCCGCTGGCGACCAGCTGGCACTCCAACAAGTTCCTCGACCCGCAGCGCGACGGTGCGGTGCTGCCGATCCTCCACCTCAACGGCTACAAGATCGCCGGACCGACCGTGCTCGCCCGCATCGAACCCGAGGAACTTGACCAGTTGTTGCGCGGCTACGGCTACGTTCCCCATCTGGTGGAGGGTTCCGACCCGGCACGTATGCACCAGGACTTCGCGGCCGCCATGGACCGGTGCCTCGACGAGATCGCACAGATCCAGCGGCTCGCCCGCCATGACGGAGTCACCGAGCGGCCCCGCTGGCCGATGATCGTCCTGCGCACCCCGAAGGGCTGGACCGGCCCCAAGGAGGTCGACGGGCTGAAGGTGGAGGGCTCCTGGCGCTCGCACCAGGTGCCGTTCAGCAACGCCCGCGGCGACGAGGCGCACCGGGCGGTGCTCGAGCAGTGGATGCGCAGCTACCGGCCCGAGGAGCTGTTCGACGAGTCCGGCGCCCCGGTGCCCGAGATCCGTGACCTGCATCCGGCGGGCGAGCGGCGGATGAGCGCCAATCCTCATGCCAACGGCGGCCTGCTCCTGCGCGACCTACGGATGCCGGACTTCCGCGACTACGCGGTGCCGGTCGAGTCGCCCGGCACGGGAGCGGTGGAGTCCACCCGGGTCCTGGGAAAGTTTCTGCGGGACGTGATGCTCCGCAACATGAACAACTTCCGGGTCCTGGCCCCGGACGAGAACAACTCCAACCGGCTGGATGCCGTTCTCGAGGCCACGGGACGGACCTGGGAGGCCCGGATCGAGTCCGACGACGTGGGCCTCGCCACCGATGGCCGGCTGATGGAGATCCTGTCCGAGCACACCTGTCAGGGGTGGCTGGAGGGCTATCTGCTGACTGGCCGTCATGGGTTCTTCTCCTGCTACGAGGCGTTCATCCATATCGTCGACTCGATGTTCAACCAGCATGCCAAGTGGCTGAAGACCACTGGCCGCATCGAATGGCGACGTCCGATCGCCTCACTCAACTACCTGCTGAGCAGCCATGTATGGCGGCAGGACCACAACGGGTTCTCGCACCAGGACCCCGGCTTCATCGATCACATGGTGAACAAGAAGGCCGACGTGATCCGGGTCTATCTGCCGCCGGACGCCAACACCCTGTTGTCCACGGTCGATCACTGCCTGCGCAGCAAGCAGTATGTCAATGTCATCGTCGCCGGCAAGCAGCCGCAACTGCAGTACCTGAGCATGGATGACGCGATCGTGCACTGCACCAAGGGCGTCGGGATCTGGGAGTGGGCCAGCACGGACGCCGGCGTCGAGCCCGACGTGGTGCTGGGCTGCGCCGGGGACGTGCCGACGATGGAGACCCTCGCCGCGGCCGAGATCCTGCGCGGCTGGTTCCCCGATCTGCGGGTGCGTGTGGTGAACGTGGTGGACCTGATGCGGCTGCAGAGCGAAGGGGAGCACCCGCACGGGCTGTCGGACCGTGAGTTCGACGCGCTGTTCACCACCGACCGGCCGGTCATTTTCGCCTACCACGGGTACCCGTGGCTGATCCACCGCCTGACCTATCGGCGCACCAACCATGACCAGGTGCACGTGCGTGGCTACATGGAGGAGGGCACGACCACCACGCCTTTCGACATGTGCGTACTCAACCGGATCGACCGGTTCCACCTGGCCATCGACGTCATCGACCGGGTGCCCCGGCTGCAGGGAGTCTCCGCGCACCGCAGGGAGGAACTGCGCAACATGCTGATCGAGCACCGCCACTACATCCGTGCCCATGGTGAGGATCTGCCCGTGGTCCGCGACTGGCAGTGGTCTGCGATCCCGGCATCGAACGCATCCGCCGAGAGCCCGCCGCCGACCGGTCCGGCGCGGCCGTAACGTCCTTGCGGTGAGGAACGGTCCGGACAGTGCTCGGAAGAGCAGCCGGTTCAGCGCGGGCATCAGGCCGAGCGGGACCAGGGCCACCTTCAGCGAAGTCGCGTCGGCGACGCTGCCGATGAGGGGACTCGCGAGGCCGACGCGCGTGGGGAGGTGGGACGCATCTGCGCCGGTGACGACAGCGCTCCGCGCGGGGCGGGTCCACCCGGTGGAGCGGTCCGTGAAGTACATCACAGCGCCACGATCGGACGATGTGTGCCGTTCCAGGCCCGGTGCCGGCAACGGCCCACCCCTGTCCGCCGATCCGCGCGCACCGCACCGGCGGCCCGGATGGCGCGCTGCCCCGGGCCGCGCCAGGGCGACTTAGGTCACCCTTCCCTGTCCGTGCGGGTGCCTGGTACAGATGGTGGGGCTCTGCCAACACATCGGAAGTCTCGCCATGAACCAGGACAACACCACCGGCCTCATCCCCTTCACGATCGACCTGACCTTCGAGGAAGCCCGGCGACGGGCCGAGGTCGTGGCCGCGCTCGGCCCCGACTGGGACCCGATGGCCACCCTCCGAGGCGAGGACGAAGCGTACGCGCTCCTCTACTCGGGCCTGGATGCCGAGCAGCAGCGCACGTACGACCTGCTGGTGGCGGCCGGTGTCCTGCCGGGAGAGGAGCCGGGCCGTGCGGCTTCCCATTGACCCGCAGGCGGACCCTGCCCGTCGCGCCTGGGTGGCGTGCCCCGTCTGCGACGACGCCCGTCATTGCGCGCCCTGCGCCGACCGCCGCAACTGCGGCGAGCACTGGCGCTACCTGATCTCCAACAAGGGGCCGGTCGTCCACCTGCAGTGTCCGCAGTGCACCCACATGTGGTCACTGAACACCCGGCCCGGTGTGACCCTCCGCGACGACAGCGATCCCTGCTCCTGACGGGTCGGGGCACACCCCCCTCTGCGTCCCGCTCCACCGACCAGCAGAAGCCCGTGGGGCATGCCGCCGTGCCTGCACGGCACATGCGCGCAACGGCATCGCGCTGCACGGTCCGGCAGGATCGGGCGGCGCCTAGGATCACGGTCATGGACGACCGGGGGGCCGAAGCGGCCTGGCACGTGCTCGAAGGGGTTCCGGCCGGGCAGGAGGAAATTCCGGGGCTGTTGCGGGGGCTGGTGACCATCGGGAACCGTCGCGGCGCGTGGCAGCGGCTGGCGGAGAAGCTCGGGTGGCAGACCGACGAACCGCGCTTCGCGCACGCGGCGGCCCGTCTCTTCACCCTGCTCCCGGAGCTCGACCGCAGGCGCCGGGTCCAGGTGCTCGAGTTCCTGGCCCAGCGCGGTCACAACGCCTGCCGGAGCTCCGTCGGTGTGCACCACCTGACGTACACCGTGTTCGCGGACGGTGCCCGGCACGTCGTGCCGTTCGTCGCGGACCGCTCCGCGGCGGTCAGGACCCGCGCGGCCTGGCTCCTTCGCGAGATCCCGGACGACGCCCCGACGGCACTCGCGGCGCTGCGGCGGCAAGCCGCCGTGGAGAGCGACCCGACGGCGCTCGTATCCCAACTGCTCGCGGTGAGAAGGTTCGTGGCTTCCGGCGACAGCGGCGCGGCGGAGCTCGTGGCGTGGCCGAGGAACTGTGCAGGACGGCGCGGGAGGCGCTGATCCGCATCGGCCGTGCATGACCGGATCGGATCGGGCGGACCGGGGAAGTCCGGCGTGACGTGTGCTTCCTCGATGCTGCCCACGCGGCGGGTGAACCGGCGGCCGACCCGGATCACGGTCCGCTCCCCCGGGTGGACGACGAGCGGAGAGGGCGGACTACCCTCGCCGATCATGACTGAAGCGACCTATCTGTGCTCCACCCGGACGGCCTACGACACCGTCGCCGCCGACTACGAGAGGCTCCTCCGCGACGAACTGGACGCAAAACCGCTGGACCGCGCGATGCTCGCCGCGTTCTCCGAACTCGTGCGGGCACCTGGCAACGGGCCTGTCGCCGACCTCGGTTGCGGCCCGGGCCGCGTCACGGCCCACCTCCACGCGCTCGGAGTCGACGCGTTCGGTATCGACCTGTCTCCCGAGATGATCGCGGTCGCCGGCCGGAGGTATCCCGGACTTCGGTTCGCCGAAGGGTCGATGACCGCGCTGGAGCTGGACGACGGGACGCTCGGCGGCATCGTCGCCTGGTACTCGACCGTGCACACCCCACCGGAGCTGCTGCCCACCGTGTTCGCAGAGTGCCACCGGGTGCTGGCCCCGGGCGGCCACATGCTCCTGGCATTCAAGGTCGGCGACCGGCTTCGACACCTGGACCGGGCATACGGTCACGAGCTGTCGCTCGACGTCTACTGGATGTCTGCCGACCACGTCGCCGACCTGATGAGCAGGGCCGGCCTCGTCATGGACGCCCGGATGATCCGTGAACCCGACGAGAGCGAAAGGCCCCGGCAGGGACAGCAGGCCTTCTTCCTCGCCCACAAGCCCGAAGAATCGTGAAGCGGACTCCGTGGCCCGGCATGGCAGCCGGGCGGGGATGACATCGGCAAGACCCTGCGTCGACCTCTCCCGGCCACCCGAGGCCGAGCGGGAGAGTGCCCGGCCCGACTCCCGCTGACCGGCCCACGTCCACGACTCACCGAAGTTCCGGTCGAACGGCGCGGTCGGCGACGGCGAGGAGCTGTGGCTCGGCATGGTGGCGGGCCACGAGTTGGAGGCCGACGGGCTCACCCCGGGAAGTCGTACCTGCCGGCAGGCTGATGGCCGGATGTCCACTGATGTTGAAGGACCAGGTCAGCGCGACACTCATGCGATGTCCTGGGCCACCGTGGCCGTGCGGAGGGTGAGGGGTGGTGGGCGTGATGATGAGGTCGGCTCGTTCGCAGCAGTCACGCAGCCGCTCTTCGTTGGTCGTCGTGATGCTGCTGAGCTCGGTGGAGAGGGACGAGCCCGCACGAAGCGCTGCCCAGACGGGCGCGGGGTCGACGAGCGTGAGATCGGCGCCTTCGGCCCAGGTGATCAGCCCAGCGGTTTCGAGTCTTTCAGCCGCGCTCCGCGCGACGGCGGCGACTTCGGGGTCGGTGTCCGCGTACCCGAGCGTGGCCGACCAGGTCGCCGTGAGCGGGTGCGCGGACCGGGGGGCGATCGTCGGCGGACCGTCGAACACGTCAAGGTACGCGCGGGCGTCTCGCGGGCTGCGGACGAGGACCCCGGGCGAGTTCAGGCCCGCTCGATCACGGGCGGGCAACCGCCCGTTGGTGGGCTTGAGGCCGACGATGCCGCACCACGCGGCAGGAATACGCACCGATCCGGCGCCGTCGGATCCGCTCGCGAGCGGGACGAGGCCTGCGGCGACCGCGGTCGCCGCTCCGGCCGATGAGCCGCCCGGTGACCATGCCGGGTTGAGCGGGTTGAGGGTGGGTCCCCGGTCGGTGTGGCCGTAGGTCTGCCAGCCCCGGTTGTTGCGCGGCACCGAGGTGGCCCCGACCGGTACGCAACCGGCGTCCACGAGCCGGGTGTTCTGGTAGGAGCCGGCGCCTTCGCCTGCCTTGACACCGATCGGCACGCCGGCCAGGGGCAGCCGCGCTCCACGGGTGACCTGGGCGTCGACGTCGGCGGCTCGGGCAAGAGCCTGTTCGGCCCAGATCTCCGTGAAGGCGCGCAGGTCATCGTCATGTTCGGCGATACGGGCCAGGGCGGCCGAGGTGACGTCGACCGCTTTCAGGTCGCCCCGTGCCACGTGACGGGCGATGTCCACGGCGGACAGTGCCGCGTACTCACCGGGGGTGATCACCATCGTCCTCCTTCGGATCCAGCGCGTGGGTCGGCGCCTCCTGCCGTCGTTCCGGGCGCGGGATGACCTGCGCCGCCCCGGGTCGGAGACAGCACCGAGGCTCCGTGCGGGGCCGGGCACCCGGCCGCGGCTCCAGCGCTCGCAGGGTGAGGAGCAGGTCGCGCCAGGTCTACGCCCGCACCTGGATCAGAGCGTGGGTACCGCTGGTACGCCAAGCCGCTCCGGACCGTTCGAGGTCGGCCAGGGCCCGCTCCTCCAACCCGACGACGACATCGGACTTCAGGGTACGGAGCGCCGCGACAGCCCCCGGGAAGTACGCGGTGACGTCCGCGAACGGCGTGGTCGCGTCCCACAGCCGGTCGCCCACGAGCCGACGGTAGTTGAGGTCGCCCTTCAGGATCGTGAGCGTGGCGGCCGCGAACTCCTTCCGGAGATCGTCGGGCATCTCCTCGTACGGCAGCGGAGCGCAGAAGAACGGGTGGCTGCGGATCTCCAGGCGCCCCGCCGACATGGCCTCCCACAGACGTCCGCCGATCCGGCCGGCCTCGGCGGGCGCGCGGGTGAGGCGGCGCAGGCAGTCGACGACGTCCGCCGTCATCGCGTCGGAGACGTAGTACGGGTGGGGCTTGACGTGGAGCACGACCTGGTCCGCCAGCCGGTGATCGAGAAGGTGGTCGATGAGGATCAGGTCCGGGATCAGTTCTCGTGCCGCGTTGTCCGCCACGACAGCAACCGTGGAAGGCGCGCCTTCGGGCAGGAGCGACCAGAGAGCGGCGCTGTCGTCCACGACCAGGCCGGGCTGGGCGTCGCCGAGGGCCGAGTCCCCCGCCGCGACACGGAAGCCGAGGTCCGCGCGGTTGCCCCAGAGCGAGGCGTGGAGCAGGGCCACGGCCCGCTCGTCGGCCGGCGTGTCCGGGAGTACGTCCAAGGCCCGCAGTTCCTCGTCCACCGCCGCGCCCAGCAGTTCGGCCTGTTTGAAAGGGGCGAACGGATCGATTCCCTGCCACGGGCCCGTCCCGAAGTACTCGACCGCACCGAGGAGTCTGCGGTAGAAGTAGCTCTCCGCCCACAGGAACGGGATGTCGAACCATCGCCGCCCGAAGTGTTCATGTCCCCATTCCGACCAGTGTCCGTGGTCCTGATCCGAGGAGGCCAACGGTTCGACGACACCATGGGTGATCTCGTCCAGCAGGGCATCGAGGGCCCCGTGCTGGCGGCGGCCGTACGGGAAGGCGTCTCGCACCTGCTGGATCAGGGCCGGATGGCGTTCGGCCAGAACGCCCCAGGCGAACGAACCGGCCTTGTTGCTCAAGATCACTGGCGCGTCGGGGGCGGCAGCCCCGCCGGGCCTTCCGTCGGCCTGCTGCCCCGAGCCACGGGACGTCTTCTCTGTCATGCTGTCCGAGCCTTTCGCCTATCGCTCACATGCCCTTGAGGTCCGGGGCCTTTGACCATCCGCCGCCCTCCCGTGGAGCAGCCGGCCCCGGCCCGTCGGCGTTTCCGGTCGCGCGGACGACACACAGGAACGGCTTTCCGGATCAGGAGGACTGCTCGGTCACGCGGGAAATCCCCGTCTGCGGCCGAAGTGGTGGAGTGCTGGCAGCGTACTGCGCCGGTCGCGGACGGAGCCGCCCACGACGGCGCGTGGCGCAGCTGCGCGTTCGGGGGCGGCGTCGGTCAGTGCCGAGACCGGTAGGGCGGAAACGTTGCCCCGTCGGCGAAGTCCTGGTCCGCGTCGGGCCAGCGGCGGCGCAACCGGGTGGCGACGCGACGCCCCCAGACGGTGAGATGCGGCAGGGCCTTGTGGCCGGCGGCGGTGCGGGCGGCGGCTTCGAGTGTGGAGACGAGCTGGAGGCGACTTCGGTCACCCGGTGGACGGGCGTCCAGCTGGGCGAACCGCTGCAGACGGACCAAAGCCCAGGACATGCAGGCCGCGGCGAGCCCGAATCCGTAGCGTCGGTCGTCCTCCGCCTCCGGGATACCGCGGGCCAGGGCCCTTCGGTACTGGTCGGCCAGGCCCGTGGTGATGGGGTCACCCACCGTCATCCACGCCGGGCCGGGGACGTAGAGGCACACGGCGTCGTTCAGCGCATGGGTGTAGCCGGCGAATTCGAAGTCGATGAGGCGGGCGTCGGCCGGGCCGGAGGCGTGGAGAAGGATGTTGTTGGCTTCCGCGTCACCGTTACTGAGGGCGGGGAAGGGGCCCGGGTCATTCAACTCAGCGATTGCTGAGTCGAGTTCGCGTGCAGCACCGCCGTCGAGCGGCACCCCGATGGCTGCGGCGTGTTCGACCGCTCCACCTCGGTGCGGCGCAAGTCGGCCCGACGGATCGGCCGCGGAGTCGACCGGGCCCAGCCCGGCGCGGCGAGCGCGGTAGACCGCGCCCAGCCCGACGGTGGCCGCGCTCAGCTCACCTCGGGCGCGGGCAGAGGCAGCCAGTCGTTCGCTGTGGGCAACCGCTCCGTCGCGTCGAAGCAACTGGTCGAGGGCAACACGTGGTGCAAGGTCCTCCAGCACGAGGAACCGGGCAGCCATGTCGGCGGCAACGACGCGAGGGGCCAGACCGATCCCGACATCGTCACCGAGGAACTGGAGCGCTGCCAGCTCGCTGCACAGCCTCTCCTGGGCAGTTCGGGCCTGATCACGGTCGGCCGGGATCCATTTGACGACGACGGAACGAGGTGCGGCAGATCCCCGTAGCCGGACCCGCGCCACGGCCCAGGGCGCCAACCGCTCCCAGCGCTCGACAACGACGGGCGAGGAATAACGATCGGTCAAGAGGTCCTGCAGAGCGACGGCTCGGGAATTCCCTCCAGGAGCGGTCATCCGCTCAGCCTACGACCTGCGGCCGCGACCTGACGGCCGTCACATGTGGTCACGGCCACCATGTTCGCGCTCGGCCGCCGCGGCGAGCCGCAGGCCCTCGGCCGTCAGCAGCGACAGAAGCTCGATGCCCTCGGCTGCGAGAGCGGCGGCGCCACCTTGCTCCCGGTCGATCACGCACAGGGCTTCACCCACCTGAGCACCCAGGCCCCGCAGGTCTGCGGTCGACAGCACGATCTGGCCACCGCTGGTGACCACGTCCTCGACGACCAGGACCCGGCGCTCCGCGACCTCGGCGCCCTCGGCGAGGCGGCAAGTGCCGTACGGCTTCGCCCCCTTGCGTACGAACGCGCAGGGCAACCCGGTGTGCCGACCGAGCGCGGTCACCACCGGGATGCCGCCCATCTCGAGCCCGGCCAGCACCTCCGTGCCGGACGGCACCAGCGGGGCCATTCTCCGGGCGATCTCATCCAGCAGGACCGGATCCGCCTCGAACCGGTACTTGTCGAAGTACTCCGTGGCCGTGCGACCGGACCGGAGGGTGAACCTGCCGGTCAGATGAGAGGCGGTATGGATACGGAGGGCAAGATCGGAATGGGTCACAGGCAATCAGTTTCGCAGACCGCACCCCATCAGGACACCGTCTGTCGGAGCGCTGGTGGGTTCCCGTACCGCGCGCGGTCACCGTCGGTCCGCAGTCAGGACAGTGTCAGTGGCGTCCGCTTGGATGCACCGTATGACTGTTCACGATGTTGCCGGCCGGGTACGCCTCACCAGCCCAGGTGGTCGATGACCTCCCTGAGTTCCCGCAGTGCTCCCGGGACATCGCCGGTGGCGATGCCCTTCACCAGCAGCCCGCGACTCGTCCAGATCAGGGCCTGCGCCCTGGCCCGTGCCACCTGGGGTGCAAGGCCCTCACGCTCACCCCACTCGGAGCACAGCGCTACCCAGTCCTCCAGCGAATCGAGGAACTCGCGGTACGTCCCAGGATCCTGGACGGCCAGACCGAGGACGTAGAAGAAGGCGGTGATCCGCGGCTGCTGGGCGGGATCCAGATAGATCTCCTCCAGCAGCCGCAACGCATCCCGGTAGGTGCCTTCGGCTGAAGCCGCCCGCAGCGCGGCCAGCTCCTGCCGGCGCAGATCGCTCAGCAGCGCGGCAAGGTATCCGTCCCGGGACCCGAAATGGTGAATCAGCATGCGGTGGCTGGTGCCCAGACGTTCCGCGAGACCGCGCAGCGTCAGATCGCTGAGCCTGCCCCGTTCGACCAGGACCTCCTGGCCCCTGCGCAGCAGTTTCTCGCGCGGCGTGGTGTCACTCATGGTCCTCCGCAGTGTTCGGCCGGGGCCTCATGCCGCCGCACAGGTCATTCAAGCAAGAGGAACAGCGGGCTTGCCCAGCCAAGCCAGTGCGGCAACGACGAGGGCCTGCACACCGGTGCCAAGAGTGGGTTCGACAACCGGCGCGAAGTGCGGTGAGTGGTTGCTCGGCAGCGAGTCGATCCCTCCGGCGGCCATGGCTGAAGCGAAGACTTCCGGATCCAGACCACCCCAGAACCAATAGACCGTGGGCGCGTCCGCTGCCTCCCCGAAGACCCCGACGTCCTCACTGGCCGCGACCGGCGGCAGCGGCATCAGACGCTGCTCGCCGAACTCCTCGGTGAATGCGGCGAACGTGGCCGAGGCAGCATCCGGGTCGTTTACCAGAAGAGGGGCGCTGGTGCCCCACTCCACGTCCGGCTCGGGCGCACCGCTGGCGGACGCCTCGGCGCGGACGATTCGTTCGATCGCCGTCATGACCTGCGTACGGACCTCCGCCGAGTAGGCACGCAGGTTGATCCCGAGCTCCGCGGTGTCCGGGATGACGTTGTCCTTGGCCCCCGCCTGGAAGCGACCCACCGTCACCACCGCTGTCTCCGCGGGCGGCACCTCCCGGGCCACGATCCCCTGCAGTCGGGTGACGACGTGCGCACCCAGCAGCACCGGGTCGATCGTGGCCTCGGGCCGCGACCCGTGCCCGCCACGACCGTGCAGGACCACGTGGGCCGAGTCGGACGCCGCCATGACCGGCCCCGTCGAGTGACCGATCACGCCGGCCGGGAGGGGGGCAAGGTGCTGGCCGAGCACGATGTCCGGCACGGGGAATCGCTCGAACAGTCCGTCCTCGACCATGTTCCGTGCACCGCAGGCGAGTTCCTCGGCAGGCTGGAAGACCAGGAGCAGCGTTCCTGCCCAGAGATCCGTCGAGCGGGCGAGCAGAGCGGCGGCACCGACCAGACAGGTGGCGTGCATGTCGTGGCCGCACGCATGCATCACCGGCACCTCATGGCCCTGCGCGTCGACCGCCCGGACGCTGCTCGCGTACGGGAGTCCGGTCTTCTCCTCCACAGGCAGGGCATCGAAATCGGCCCGGAGCATCACCACGGGACCGTCGCCGTTGCGGAGGAGGCCGACCACTCCCGTACCACCCACATGGTCACTCACCTCGAAACCCTGCGCTCGAAGCTTCTCGGCGACACGTCCGGCCGTTCGGTGCTCCTGCAGGGACAGCTCGGGATTCCGGTGCAGGTCACGGTAGAAGTCCCCGAGTTCGTCACCGAGCTGGTCAAGCATTGACCACACGCCTGCCTCCATGGGATCGCCCTCCTGGCCACCACACATTCAGATGTACCAATGGTACATGCAAGAGACCGGCGCGAGCGGAATCCAGGACGGCGGACGGCGCGCATCCTCCGGGCACTCCGCGATCGCGGGCCGGAGGCTTCACGCCGTCGGCGCCGTGTACGAGGCAACCACGCGCGGGGGTATGCAGGCGCCCACCACGACGACCGAGCGCCCCTGTACGACTCCGACGAAGTACCGGTCGATCTCGCGATGGTCGCATCGAGTGCACGGTCCGGCCGGCACCGACACCCGCAGTCATACGCAGAACACTCCGCCTTCTACGACAGGTACTACGGCAACTGCTGAATCTGCAGCGCCGTTGACTCGTCCGTGACGAACGGCAGCGATCTCGTACCGGCTTCCTGGCCACGGCAGTGGAGTTGCGCGTCGATCTGAGCGGCGGTCTTGGGACCGTTGCGCGTCCAGTACTCTCCGGCCTTCAACTGCGCCTTCGCGATCGTAACCAGGTCGAGGACATCGTCTCGTCCGTCACCGGTGGGATCCGTATAGCCGACGTCGAGGTGGCGGGGAACGGCGGATGTGCCCGGCTCCGCAGCATGGCGCCGGAATCCCTCCCCCGACCAGAGTCTGACAACTCCTGTTGCGGCCACCGCCGGTGTCGGGTCGGAGGCCCACCACACCGTGCGCGGTGTCTCGTGCTCGGTGTCGTCGAAGTCCGAGACGTCGACACGCCGCATGTCGTCCGTGGAGCAGAGGGGAATCTTGACGACGATGACCTTGCCCTCGGCCCGGGCACCAAACACCGGCGGATCCGCCGGGTCCGATGGCAGAAGGCCGCATCCGGCCGCCCCCAGCAGGGCAAAAAAGGATATCAGGGCCGTATGGCAACCGATCAGCCACTTGTCTCGCATCGGTGTCCACTCCCCTCGAGATCGGTTCGTCGTGCTGTCCGGGACTCAGGACCGGCTGGTGCGGGGTGAGGGTATGTGCCACCCATGACGCGTGCGCCTCCAGCCGCCGGCCCTCGTCGTCGCAGGAGGGGAGGCGTACTACGCCGATGAGCACGGAACCGTGGCAGATGCCGGAGGATTTCTGCGTGGCGGTTGCCGCCGGGATCGGCGGACGGTGCCACCACGCTACCGAGTGATGGACCTGGCGTGTAGAACACAAGGAGTGCCAGGCACACTCTATGTGTCACAGTCCCGTCGTCAGAAGGATGATCCACGCATGATTACGCTCAAGAAGGAAGACGGACCGGCGGATCTGGACGGAGTGACCCACCTGTCCATCGGAGTGTCCTGGGACCCCACCGCCGGGAGCAGTGGCGGAGTGATGGGCGTGCTCCGCCGCAAGAGCGGTACCGACCTCGACCTGATCGCCATCGCGATGCAGGGGGCGGATCCGGTACGCCTCGCGGGCCTCGACTCCCTCGACCCCATGGGCAACGGCTCCCTGGCCCACAGCGGCGACAACCAGACCGGGCGCGGGGACGGCGACGACGAGACGGTGACGGTCGAGTTCGCGCGGATCCCGCACAACATCACGTCGATAGTGTTCGTCGCCGCCGCGTACAAGAAGGGCAGTTCCTTCCAGAAGGCGCGCAACATCAGCTTCAAGGTGTACGACGCGACCGGGGGCAGCTCTCAGCAGGTCGCCGACATCTGGCCGAGCCTGCTCAGCAATGACAACGGCTGCGCCGTGGCCAAGGCCGTCCGTATCGGGGACAGCTGGAAGCTCGAGGTGATCAATGTGACGGGGAAGATCAAGCAGGGCGACGAGCAGGCCCTGATGCGCTTCGCCATCAGCAAGTAGTGAGCCAGTAGTACGAACTCCGCACGGGCGGGGAGCGCGCGCCGACGGCGGCCGGGGTCGACGGGCCGGGACGGCCCGGTGGATGTCGCAGCGTCCGGGAGCGGAATGTCCGGTGCGGTCGTCCGGGCCGGGGCCGGGGCCTGACGGCCTCGGCCGGCGCATCCTCCAGGCTCCGCGCGTATGCGGCAGCGCAGACCGTCGTGCCACCGCGGGGTGGCGACCGGCGATCAATAGACGTCGCGGACGTAGCGTTTGTCAGCGGTGAGCTGCTTGACGTACACAGCGGCGGTTTCGGGGTCGAGGCCGCCATGTGCGACGGCGATGTCGCGCAGCGCGTGGTCGACGTCCTTGGCCATGCGGGCGGCGTCTCCGCACACGTAGAAGTGCGCGCCGTTCCGCAGCCATGACCAGAGCTGTGCGCCGTGCTCACGCATGCGGTCCTGGACGTAGATCTTGGAACGCTGGTCGCGGGAGAAGGCGGTGTCGAGCCGGGTGAGGGTGCCGTCGCCGACGAAGGCGGACAGCTCGTCCTCGTAGTAGAAGTCGGTGGCACGGTGCTGTTCACCGAAGAAGAGCCAGTTGGGGCCGCTGTGTCCGCGGGCCCGGCGTTCGTCGAGGAACCCGATGAACGGGGCCACGCCGGTTCCGGGGCCGACCATGACCATCGGGGCCGTGGGGTCGGCCGGTGGCCGGAAGTGCGGTGAACGCTGGACGAAGACCGACACCGGGGCGTCGGGCTCGGCATCTGCGAGGAAGGGCGAGCAGACGCCCTGGCGGGGGCGGCCGTGCAGAGTCTCGTACCGGACGACGGAGACCGTCAGCGATACCTGCTGGGGGTCGGTCAGCGGGCTGGACGAGATGGAGTACAGGCGGGGTTGCAGACGCTTGAGGACGTCGGTCCAGTCCTGGGCATCGGCGCGGACGGCGTACTCGGCGATGACGTCGACGGCCTGGCGACCCCATGACCACTGGGCGAGCTCGCCCTTGTTGTCGGGCCGCAGCAGCTTCTTCAGGTCGCGGTCGCCGGTGCGCTCGGTGATGAAACCCAGCAGGGCGGGAGTGAGCCGGGTGATGTCCAGGTGCTGGTGAAGGGAGACGCCGAGTGGCACGTCGCCCACTCCCGGGACCTTCACGGCGGTGTCGGCCTCGAGGCCGGTGACGGCGAGCCACTCGACCACCAGCTCGGGGCGGTTGAGCGGGTGCACCCCGAGCGCGTCACCGGCTTCGTAGACCAGTGGCGTCTCGCTGTCCCGGCTGTCGAAGGTGAACCGCCGGACCTCCTTGCCCGCGCCGGGAAGGCTGAGCAGCCGGTTGCCGGTCAGCCGGGCGACGGCCGGTGCGGGCTTGGTACGGCGGACGGGCCCGGTCGCCGGCGCCGGGGCGGTCCGCGCTGCGGTCGACGGCTTCTCGTTCAGGCGCGTGAAGATCTGGTCGAGCCAGGCGTGGGCGGAGGGTTCGTAGTCCGGTTCGCAGTCGGTCCGCGGTGCCAGGCGAACGGCTCCCAGAGCGTCCAGGCGCTGGTCGAGGCGCCGCCCGTGGCCGCAGAAGTCGTCGTAGGAGGAGTCCCCGAAGGCGAGGACGGCGTAACGCCGGCCGTCCAGGCGTGCGATGTCGGGTGAGCTGAGCGCCTCCCAGAAGCCGGTGCCGTTGTCGGGCGCGTCCCCGTCGCCGAAGGTGCTGGTGATCAACAGAAGGTCAGCGGTGGCCGGGAGGGTTCGGAGGTCGGTGGTGTCCATGCCCATGAGAGCGGTGCGGTGTCCGGCAGCGGTGAGCCGGGCGGCGGTGGCCGCCGCGAACTCCTCCGCGTTTCCGGTCTGCGAGGCCCACAGGACCACCACCTCACGGTTTTCGCCGTCGACCCGCGCCGAGAGTTCGGGCTCCGTCCGCGGGGCCCGCGAGTACAGACCGGCGAGTGCGCCGTTCGCCCAGCGGGCGTGCGCCTCGGTGAAGGGGGCGCCGGGCGGGAGGACGGGGACTCCCGGTGCGCCCGACTCCAGGCCGGCCAGAAAGCCGACGAGGTACTGGCGTTCGTGCTCGGCAAGTACCGGCGGCGGCGCGCTCTCCAGTCCGAACACGGCCGCGGCGCCGGTGTCGGTGGTCTCCGCCGCCGGCCACGGCTCCGCGGCGAGGGTGCGGGCCGACTGCGGAACGGCTGCCGGCTGCGTGTTGACCTTGGCCAGCGTCACCGCGCACACCTTGAACTCGGGCTGGAAGGAGATCGGGTCGACGGCGTCGCTGGTCACCGCGTTGATGCTCAGGTACTCACCGAACAGGTCGTTCCAGTGGAACGGTGCGAAGCAGCAACCCGGCCGCACCCGGTCCGTCACCACGGCAGGCAGCACGGCCCGGCCACGCCGGGACGCGACTTCCACGGAGTCGCCCTCGGTGATGCCCAGGCTGTCGGCGTCCTCCGGATGGAGCTCGACGAAAGGAGCGGGGTTGAGCTTGTTCAGCTTGTCGACTCTGCCGGTCTTGGTGAGGGTGTGCCATTGGTGCTGGAGTCGTCCGGTGTTGAGGACGAACGGGTAGTCGTCGTCGGGCATTTCCGCCGCGGGGATGTGTGGCCGGGCAAAGAACACCGCCCGGCCGCTCGCCGTCGGGAACACCGGGCCATCGCCCTCCGCGCCCATGTACCGGACGGGGTTGCGGTCCGGCCCCTCGACATCGGCGGCCGGCCACTGGACGGGGGTGGCACGCAGCCGCTCGTACGTCACACCCCGCAGGTCGTACCCGGTCTTCGGGTTCCGGGCCCGCTTGATCTCCTCGAAGACATCCTCCGCGCTGTCGTAGGAGAACGCCTTCTCGTACCCCATCTCGCAGGCGATGCGTGCGATGAGGCGCCAGTCGGCCATCGCCTCACCGGGCGGATCGACCGCCGGCCGGGCGAGGGTGAGGTTGCGCTCGCTGTTGACCAGTACGCCTTCGGTCTCGCTCCACAGCGCCCCGGGGAGGACCACATCGGCGTAGGCGTTGGTCTCCGTACCGGCGAACACGTCCTGCGTGATGACCAGTTCGGCCGTCTCCAGTCCCTCGATGACGGTCCTGCGGTTGGCGACCGATGCCACGGGGTTGGTGCAGATGATCCAGCAGGCCTTGATCTCGCCCTCCGCCATCCGCCGGAACATGTCGACGGTTCCCTGACCGGAGCCGTCCATGCGCACCGTGCCGGGCTCCAGACCCCACAGCTCCTCGATGAAGGCACGGTCCCCGTCCACCAGTACGGATCTCTGTCCGGGCAGCCCCGGACCCATGTAGCCCATTTCGCGGCCGCCCATGGCGTTGGGCTGACCGGTGAGCGAGAACGGGCCGCTGCCCGGTCGGCAGATCGCCCCGGTGGCCAGGTGGAGATTGATCAGCGCATTGGTGTTCCAGGTGCCGTGCGTGGACTGGTTGAGCCCCATGGTCCAGCAGCTCATCCACTCCCCCGCCTCGCCGATCCACAGCGCGGCCTTCCGGATGTCCTCCTCCGGGATGCCGGTGAGCTCGGCGACCGTGGCGGGGGGATAGCCGGCGAGGAACTCCGGCATCGCCTCCCAGCCCTCGGTACGGTCCACGATGAAACCGGCGTCCAGGTGTCCGTTCTCGTGGAGCAGATACAACAGGCCGTTGAGCAGCGCGAGATCCGCGCCCGGCCGGATCTGGAGGAACAGGCTTGCCTTGTCCGCGGTAGCGGTACGCCGCGGGTCGACGACGATCAGCTTCGCGCCCCCCTTGACGCGTTCCATCATCCTCAGGAAGAGAATCGGGTGGCAGTCGGCCATGTTGGAGCCGATGACGAAGAAGACGTCGGCGTGGTCGAAGTCCTGGTAGGAGCCGGGCGGGCCGTCGGCTCCGAGGGACAGCTTGTAGCCGCTTCCCGCACTGGCCATGCAGAGCCGGGAGTTGGACTCGATCTGGTTGGTCCGCAGGAAACCCTTGGCGAGTTTGTTGGCGAGGTACTGCGCCTCCAGGCTCATCTGCCCCGATACGTAGAGCGCGACCGCATCCGGTCCGTGTTCGTCGACGATCGCCCGCAGTCGCCGCGCCGTGGAGGTGATCGCCTCGTCCACGGCGACCGGTACGGCCTCGGCGCCGCGCTCGGCTCGTTGCAGCGCCGAGGTCAGCCGCCCGGGGGCCGCCAGCATGTCGGCCGTGGTCGCACCCTTGGTGCAGAGTCGGCCGAAGTTGGCGGGATGGGTCCTGTCGCCCGATGCCTTGAGAACCTCGCGGCGGCCGTCGGAGCGGGTCGCGATGTCGAGGACCATGCCGCAGCCGACACCGCAGTACGAGCAGACGGTCCGCACCTGCTCGGCACCGGTCCGTGAGCGCTCTGTGGCCACCAGGTGTCCTCTTTCGTGGTCGGATCGGATCTCCCGACCGTACGAAATGCCCGTTACGCCGACGTCACCCGGACTGATCACGAGTGGTTACGCCTGCCACACACCCGCTCGTCCCCAGGTGTGAGAAGCATCGGGAACGTCTGTCCGCAGCCCCTCGGCCACGACGCGAAGAGGCCGGGATTCCCTGGGTGCGCGCGACATCGGGAGGGGAGGAACTCTTCACCTCACGGCCACGAATCGGACAGGGGGACAGACCAAGATCGTGATCGTCTCCGACCCCTGCCCCAGGAGGACCGCACCATGCTGCGCCGTACCCTGTCCGCACTCGCCCTCGCCTCTGTGCTCGCCACCACGGGCATCGCCCAGGCCTCAGCCACCGAGGGCAGAGGTGCCCGTGTGCTGGACGTGATGACGTTCAACATCCACCACGCCCAGGGCACCGATGACGCACTCGACCTCCAGCGGATCGCGGACGTCGTCCGGAGGAGCGGTGCCGATGTGATCGGGCTGCAGGAGGTCGACAACAACTACTCCGGACGCAGCAACTGGTCCGATCAGCCTGCCGAGCTGGCGGCCATGCTCGGATACCACGTGGCATTCGGTGCCAACATCGACAACGAACCGCCGGCTCCCGGCGGACACCGCATCCAGTACGGCACGGCGGTCCTGTCCCGGTACCCGATCACCGCATGGGACAACACCTGGCTGTTCAAGTCCCCTGGGCAGGAGCAGCGCGGGCTGCTGCACGCCACGCTCGACGTCCGTGGCAGGGCCGTGCAGTTCTACTGCACCC
Organism: Streptomyces sp. NPDC058231; assembly: GCF_042882275.1. Taxonomy (NCBI): domain Bacteria; kingdom Bacillati; phylum Actinomycetota; class Actinomycetes; order Kitasatosporales; family Streptomycetaceae; genus Streptomyces; species Streptomyces sp. NPDC058231. The sequence continues at coordinate 34,204 of NZ_JBHVWN010000070.1, forward strand.
ACCTCGCCGCCAGCTCGCAGACCGACCGCCTCCAGCAGGCCCCGCAGCTCGTCGACCTGATAGGTGACGCCGATCCGGCGATCCTCGTGGGCGACTTCAACGCGGTTCCGTCCGCACCCGAGTCCCAGCCGTTGCAGACCAGCTACACCGACGCATGGGCGAAGTCCGGCCGCCGGGACGGGATGACATACCCCGCCGAGGCCCCGACCGAGCGGATCGACGACATCTACACCACCCACAAGGTCAAGCCGGTCGTCACCCGTGTCGTGCACGCCGACCCCACCGCTTCGGACCACCTCCCGGTGATCAGCCGCGTGATCGTCGCTCCCTGACGAGGTTTCCGGCCGGGTCCCGGGCACCTTCATGCCCGTTCCGCGACCTGCTCGGCTCCCCTGGGGCAGCACCAGCTCCTCGATCGACCCGGGGCCGCCGGCGCATCGATGGCACCTCGCTCGGCGGCGGCCTGCGGCCGGGGCCGGCCGCGGTCCTCGCGGACGGCCCCGAGCCCCGCGCCGGAGGCGGGAGTGTCACCAGGGGGACGGCGCCGGCGGTGTGACGACCGCGGGGCGATCGTCACAGGTGATGGTGTTCGGCAGCTCCCACGACCCCAGCCAGGGACCGGTGGTGCCACCTCCGTCGTTGCCGCCCAGGTCGGTCAGCGAGAACTCCGATCCGGTGGCGGGGAAGTTGAACGACCCGCAGTTGTTGACTCCCACCGCGCCCACATTGCGGGCATCCACGTTCTCGAAGGTCGCCGCCCCGGCGGCGCGGGCGCTGACCACCGAGGTGCCGGTCCCGTCGACCCTGACGTCCTTGAAGTGCACGCCCCTGATCGTGTATTTGTCCTTCACCGGCCAGTCGGCGACCAGCATGATCGCGTTGTAGGTGCTGTCGAGGAAGGTGTCACCGGTTACCTGGATGTCCGCCGCGACGTCTCCCTCCAGCGCGTAGAACCAGATGGCACCGAGCCCGATGTTCCAGTTCAGCTCGTAAGTACCGGCCCGTACCGTGGTGTTGCCGGTGATCCGGAGATGCCCGGTGAACGGCACGGCGCCGAAGCGGGAGCCCACATGCAGAGCGCTGCCCTCGCGGATCGGGTCGGCGACGAGATTGTTGGACACCGTGTTGTCGGCGCCGCCGTAGATCGCGATGCCGTTGGCGAGCACCGGCGTCTGGACGGTGTTGCGGTCGAATGTGTTGCGGGCGTTGCCGGTCTTCTCCGACCACATGGCCAGACCGTCGTCACCGGAGTTGCGGATGAAGTTGTTCCGGACCGCGGAGTCCGTCACCCCGATGTGGAAGTTGAGACCGTCGGCGATCTGGTCGGTGATCATGTTCCCGGTCACCCGCAGGTTCGACATCGGCCCGTCGAACCACAGGCCCACCTTGGTGTGGTGGATGTAGAGGCCCTCGATCGTGGAGTCGCTGAGCGCCCCGCCGATGCCGTTCACCTGATCGGTGTCGATGCGCTCGCGGACATCGCCCTCGATCGCGAAACCCGAGAGATGGACGTTGCGGCTGCCGCCCGCCGATGCGTCCCTGCCGTAGAAACCGACCCCGGTGTGCACGGATCCGTCGGGGGCGGGGGCGTCGAGTGTGACCTGGTGGCCCTTGATGACCGTGTACCAGCTGCCGGCTCCCTCGACCGTCACGTCGTCCACGACGATGTGACGGTTCACCTGGTACGTGCCCGGTGGGATGTAGACCTTCAGGTGGGCACGCCTGGCGAAGGTGATCGCCTTGTCGATCGCGCCTGCCGAGTCCCGCCGCCCGGTCGGATCCGCGCCGAAGGCGAGCACGTTCGCCGCGACGGGCACGATGCGCGGCGGAGCCACCGACTGCGAGTCGAGCACATCGACGGTCGTCGGCACAGCCCCGGCGCGCTCGGGCACCGCCAGCCGGATCGTGTCTCCCGCCCGGTACCGCTTGCCCAGCAGCAGCCGCTGCTCGTCGTAGAAGTGATTCGGCCGGAACGGCTTGGTGATCACCGGAGCCGGGGTGGTGGCCTGCGGTACGCAGCCGCACTCGGTGATCCACCAGTCGTCGTGCAGCAGACCGGCGTTCGGGTCGTTGGAGAACGGATACTGGTTGTACAACCACGCGTACTTCGACGTCAGCGTCATCGTCGTCCGGTCACGCCCGTTCACCGTGACGTCGAGCGGCGCTGTGATGCCTCCCCCGCCCGGCGCGTCCGGAATGCTGTACCGCACGCTGATCGCGTCGGCGGCACTCGGCAGGGTGAACTCCACGTACTGGCCCCGCTCCAGCGTCACCGCCCTGCGCCCGGACGCCTCCGCCGGCAGTGTGTACGCGCTCCGGTCCGGTCCGATGACCTTGCCGTTCGTCGCGGCGTTCTCCGCCTCCTGTTCGGCGAATCCGAGGTCGGCCCCGCGCCCTGCCACCAGCGCCGGATCCAGTCCCGCCCGCGTCACGACGGCCGCCGCCGCCTTCTCCGTCCCGGCCCGAGCCGTCCCGCCGAGCCCGAGACCGATCACGGCCGCCGCTGCGACCACCGCCACGGTTCTCTGCCACGTTCTCCTGCTGAAGCTCCGTGCCATCCCAGCTCGTTTCTCTCGTAAGGCGCGACCGCCGTGGACGTTCGAGGCGGAGCGGACGTCGTGAGGTGAGGCGACAGTAGGGACCCGACAGGCCACTCCACAAGGCTCATGCGAGATGTTTTCTTTCATCTCCTTACCAAAATGACGGTGCCGTGTAAGTTTTTTGCATTGCTTGCATGACTTGTTGCTTGGCGGTGTTGGTGATGAAGATGTGCAGCGGGCCGGTCTCCCGATGCTCGACTCCCGCCGCTCGGCACACAGTCGCCCCGACCCACGAACGCGTCGGCGACAGCCGTGGTGAGCGGATGTGACCGGTCCCGAGCCGTCGCAGTCGAGTCCCGGGTCTCCGCGGCACCGCCTGACACGTGAGACCGCCATCGAACCGGAGCGATCCGGCCGTGCCACCGGCGCACGCACGCAGCCCCTCCACCGGCCCGGGGCGCGGCGCGCGGACACCGCTTGCGGACGAGATCATCCGAATTCGGAATCAGCAGGGGAACATCGGCTCAACACCGCTCATCCGGAGTGTGAAAGCCAGGGAAATCCTCGAATTCCTCGCCTGTTTTCGCCGACGCCTGACCGGCGCAGGGCGTTAATATCGCGACCCGTCCGTCCGACTGAGACCGCGAGGTACCCGTGGCGCCCCTCAGCAAGCTCTACCCCCAGCTCGACGACGTCGAACTTCCGGACACGATCCCGTACTCGCAGGTGAGCGCGTGGGAATTGCGCTTTCTCTACCTGCTGGGCCGTGATCGGTTGACGGGAGAGGGCAAGGTGGTCGAACTCGGGTCGGGCGGCGGCGGATCGACGTACGCGCTCGCACTCGGTCTCAGTGAGAACCCGGACTTCGACAAGAGGACCGACAAGCTGCACGCGTACGACTTCTTCCGGATCGGGAAGGGTACCTTCGCCTCCGAGAAATTCTTCTCCGCCGGGGTCGCCCGCGAGGACACCAATTCCTTCCTCGACGACTTCAAGGACAAGCTGAAGCCGTTCATCGAATTCATCGAGCTGCATCCGGGCGACATCTGGCAGACCTCCGACGCCGAGGATCACAGTCCCATCGAATTCCTGCACATCGACATAGCCAAGACGGCGCGGGTCTTCCGCTGCGTGGCCGAGCGCTTCCTGCCCCGCCTGGTGCCGGGCTCCGTCGTACTGCACCAGGACTTCGCCAGCCCCCGGCTGCCGTGGCTGCACTACAGCACCGGTCTGCTGCTTCCGTACATCGAGATCGCCGGGCCGCCCATCCGCTCCACCCTGGCCTTCGAGGTGGTCAAGCCGATTCCGCAGGACGTGCTGCGGGCCGTGGCCGAGGACGCCTTCGACACCGACGAGAAACTACGGCTGATGTCGGCCGTCCAGGAGGTCGTCGACCGGGACCACACCGACGGCATCCCGTTCAAGGCCGTGATCGAACTCGCCAAGGCCTATGTCGCCCACTACGACGGCGATCACCGCCGTGCGTGGAAGACAGCCGAGCCGCTGACGTCCGACGAATATCTGAGCCGGACCCGCAAGGACCACTTCGCCCAGCTGGAGAAGGCTCTGAAGGAGTCCGCACCCGGTGGCGGATCCTCCGGTCTTGCCCGGCTGCTCAGGAGAGTGCGGCGCAGGGGCTAGGGCACTTCTTCCGATCATCACCTCATCACCTCGGCGATCTTCCGGCCCTTCGCCTTGTCGTACGGCAGGCCCGTCCGCCGGCGCACAGTTATCTGCACCAACTCCACTCGTTGATCAGCCCGTAGATCGATGCGACAAACGAGGAGGAGTCCCGTGGAACTGCGGCATGAGCTGATGGAGGGCCGGGCTGAGCTGCCCCGGGTGGGTGCTGTGCTACCCGCTCGGGGTGTCCACCCGCCGTACCTCGTGGTCAACGCGTACGACGACGAGATCGAGGCAGCGACCGCGTACCTGCGGGACCTAGTGGTGGTTTGTTGACGGCGGTTCAGGGCCGTAGTAGGCCGGTAGCAGAGGAACGTCGCCTCGCCGCCTGGGGGCTTGTGATGACCCGTCGTGTGC
>NZ_JBHVWN010000071.1:0-38629 GCF_042882275.1 Streptomyces sp. NPDC058231
CCTGGCGGTGGCGCCCGGCTCCGTTGTGCTTCTCTGGGTGGGCCGGGGCGTTTTCGGCTGCCCCCTCCCCCCCGGTGTCGGATGTGGGGGGGGGGTCCACCCGTTGACCGGGTGCACCGCCCCCTCATGGTTCTTCGCGCGCCCGGAGAGAGAGTCCGCTGAACACCGTCACCGCCGAAATCGTCTCCGTCGTGCTGCTCCTCGCGGTGCTGGCGTTCGCCGTCGTACGACCCCGGGGGCTGCCGGAGGCGACCGTCGCCGTACCCGCGGCCGTACTGGTGGTCGTGACGGGCGCCGTGCCGTTCGCGGACGCCCGCGAGCAGATCGGCAGCCTGCTGCCGGTCGTCGGCTTCCTCGCCGCCATCCTCGTGCTCGCGCAGCTCTGCGCCGACGAGGGGCTGTTCACGGCCGCCGGCCATATGGTGGCCCGCCTCTGCCGGGGGCGGACCGGACCGCTGCTCGGCGGGGTCTTCGTGGTGGCGTCGCTGATCACAGCCGTCCTCAGCCTGGACGCGACCGTGGTCCTGCTGACGCCCGTCGTCATCGCCACCGCCGCCCGCGTCGGCGCCCGCCCCCGCCCGTACGTCTACGCCTGCGCGCATCTCGCCAACTCGGCGTCCCTGCTGCTTCCCGTCTCCAACCTCACCAACCTGCTGGCGTTCACGGCGAGCGGCCTCTCCTTCACCCGCTTCGCCGCGCTCATGACCCTGCCGTGGCTGGCTGCCATCGGCGTCGAGTACGTGATCTTCCGCCGCGTCTTCGCCGACGACCTGGCAGCGGGCGCGCACCCGCCGGATCCGGACGAGGAACCGACCGGTGTCCCCGTCTTCACGCTCGTCGTCCTCGCCCTGACGCTGGCGGGCTTCGTCGTCACGTCGTTCGCGGGCGCGGAACCGCTGTGGGCCGCGCTGGCCGGGGCGACCGTCCTCGGGATCCGGGCACTGGGACAGCGGCGGACCACGGTCAAGGGGCTCGTGTGCGCCGCCAACCCGATGTTCTGCCTCTTCGTGCTGGCCCTCGGCGTCGTCGTCGCGGCCGTCGTCGAGCACGGCCTCGGCGCGGGGATCGGCGCTGTCCTGCCCGACGGCTCGTCACTGCCCGCGCTGCTGGCGGTGGCCGCGGTCGCGGCGGTGCTGGCCAACCTGATCAACAACCTGCCCGCGATCCTCGCCCTGCTCCCGGTCGTCGCGGCGGCCGGACCGGGACCGCTGCTCGCCGCGCTGATCGGGGTGAACCTCGGGCCCAACCTCACCTATGTCGGCTCCCTGGCCACGCTGCTCTGGCGCCGCATCCTGCACGCCCACGGCGCCGCGCCCGAACTGGGCCACTTCACCCGGCTCGGGCTGATCGCCGTGCCCGCCACGCTGCTCGCGTCCACGCTCGCGCTGTGGGGAGCGCTCCACACGATCGGGGTGTGACCGCCGCCGGGTTGGACTTCTCCGGCGACCTCTTGGACGTTCACCGCCGGGCCGTGCGGAGGCCTTTCCACAGCCACCTGGCCTGACTAGCTTCCCCGCTGTACCACCGGACTCGGGAGGCTCGACTTGACCACGGACATTTCACGGCGGCGACTCTTCGCACTGGGTGGCGGCGCGCTCGGCGCCGCGGCGGCCGGCTCGCTGCTGCCGCCGTCGCTGCAGGCCGCGATGGCGGCCCAGCCTTCGGCCGCGACCGGGTCCCGCGGCGGCCTGGGGGACATCAGGCACGTGGTGATCCTGATGCAGGAGAACCGTTCCTTCGATCACTACTTCGGGACCCTGCGCGGTGTACGCGGTTTCGGCGACCGCAACGCGATCGAACTGCCCTCCGGAAAGCCGGTCTTCGAGCAGCCGGCGGCAGTGGGCACGTCCGTGCTGCCCTTCCCGGTCCGGGACGCCGCGGCGGCGCAGCAGAAGGACCTCCAGTACATCGGCGCCCTCGACCACTCCTGGAGCGGTGGCGGCAAGGCCTGGGCCGGCGGCTGGATGAACGGCTGGGTGACCGCGAAGACGGCCGCCACCATGGCGTACTACGACCGCCGCGACATACCGCTGCACTACGAGCTGGCGGACACCTTCACCGTCTGCGACGCCTACCACTCGTCCATCCACTCCTCCACCAGCCCCAACCGCAACCACCTGTGGAGCGGGAAGACGGGCTTCGAGGCGAACGGCAAGCGGGCCGTCGGCAACGACGCGTACAGCGAGGGCACCCATCCGGGGTACGACTGGTCCACCTACGCGGAGCGGCTGGAGAAGGCCGGGCACAGCTGGAAGACGTACACCGAGTGGGAGAACTTCACCGACAACCAGATCGAGTTCTTCGCCACCTTCAAGGCGGTCGCCCGCAAGGCGCTGGTGAACACCGGCGGCCACACGTACATGGAGTCCTTCTACGCGGCCGTCCGCGACACGGACGACGCGGCGGAGCGCGCACGGCTGCTCGGTCTGCTGGAGGACGGTGTCGCCACGCTGACGGAGGCGGAACGCAGCCTCTTCGAGCGGGCGCTGCGCCGTGTCGAGACCGGCACGCTGGCCGACGCGTTCGCCGCAGACGTGGCGGACGGCACGCTGCCCGAGGTCTCCTACCTGGTGCCGTCGGCGATCGACTCGGAGCACCCGAGCGTCTCCTCACCGGTCCACAGCGCGACCATCGTCTACAAGGTCCTGGACGCGCTGGGCAGGCATCCCGACGTGTGGCGGCACACCGCCGTCATCATCAACTACGACGAGAACGACGGCTTCTTCGACCACGTCCCGCCGCCCGTCGCGCCGCCCGGGGTGACCGAGGAGCAGTGGGAGTCCAAGCCCACCGGCCTCGGCGTGCGTGTGCCGCTCCTCGTCGTGTCGCCGTGGACCGTGGGCGGTTACGTCTGCTCCGAGGTCTTCGACCACACCTCGGTGATCCGCTTCCTGGAGCGGTGGACGGGCGTGGAGGAGCCGAACATCAGCGACTGGCGGCGCACCGTCACCGGCGATCTGACCTCGGCCTTCGACTTCACCCGCGGCCGGCGCCGGCCCGATGTGGAGACGCCGGGCGTGATCCCGCCGTTCAGTGGACGCTGGGCGCCGAAGCCGCCGGCCGTCCAGCGGATGCCCGTGCAGGAACACGGTGTCCGGCCCGCCCGTCCGCTGCCGTACCAGCCGGACGCCCAGGCGACCGTGGCGAACGGGGCGGTGCGGGTCGCCCTCAGCAACACGGGCCGATCGTCGGCGCACTTCGCGCTCTACCCGTACGCGGGAGAGTTCCCCGTGCCGCAGCACCAGGACGTCAGGGGCACGGCGCTGTGGTCGGTGCCGGTCAGCGGTGACGCCTACCGGTTCACGGTGACCGGCCCGAACGGCTTCCGGCGCGAGTTCGCGGGACCCGCCTCGGGCGGACCCGAGGTCGCCACCTGGATCGACGCCCACGAGCGCGATCTGCACCTGACCCTGCGCAACACGGGGCGGACGACACTCACCTTCACCGTCCGGCCGCTGGGATACGTCGACGACGCGGACCTGCGGGACTGGACCAGGACGGTCAAGGTCAAGCCGGGCCGGAGCCGCACGGTCGTCCACTCGGCGGCCGACGCGCACGGCTGGTACGACCTTGCCGTCACCGTCGACGGGGACGACGTCTTCCGCCGCCGGCTGATGGGGCACATCGAGAACGGCCGGGCGAGCGTCTCCGGCTGACCGGCGGAAACCGCGCGCCGCCTGCTCACCGCCGGACCGGGCGGCGAGCAGGCCGTGCCGCGCGCGTCGCGCCGGTGCGCAAGGCGTCGTGCGGCGGCGGGGTGCCCCGGTCGGACGGGTCGCCGTCGACGCGCTCATCGCCGCGGCGCAGGCCCTGGCGGCGCAGCCGTGCGGGCACGGGAGGCGTCCGGTGGTACGGACAGGGGAGATACCGGACCCGGTGTGAGCATCGCCACAAAACGGGCAAAGGATCTTAGGCGGCTGCGAGAGTGACGGTCCTCAGGTCATGCGTTCTTTGCGGGCTGTTGACAGAGCTCCCGGAAACGACCCACGAACCATCAGGGAGCACGTCCGTTGGCTGCCATCGCCCGTTGGTGCATCACTCATCGCCTCTTCGCGGTCCTCATCTGGCTGTTCGCCCTCGGTGGCGCGGCGACCGCGGCAGGTTTCGCGGGTTCGGCCTACTCCAACGACTACGAGGTGCCCGGCACCGAGTCCGGGCGGGCGGCTGAGCTGCTGAAGAGCGGATTCACCGACCTCGGGGGCGACACCGACACCATCGTCTGGCACACCACCGGGTCCACCGTCCGGGCCGCCGACGTCCGCCAGACGATGACCCGGACACTGCACGCGGTCGAGGAGCTGCCCGGCGTCGGCGGCGTCACCGGGCCCTACGGGGCCTCCGGCACGGGCCAGATCAGCGCGGACGGACACACCGCCTACGCCACGGTGACCTTCGCCCGGCAGGCCGACGACATCCCGGCGCAGCAGGCGCAGGCGGTGGTCGACACCGCGAAGGCGGCCGCCGGCGACGGCCTCCAGGTGGAGCTCGGCGGCTCCGCCGTCGCCCTCACCGAGGCGCCGTCCGCCCACCTCAGCGAGGTCATCGGGGTGGTCGTCGCCGCCGTCGTGCTCTTCCTCGCCTTCGGCTCGCTCGCCGCCAGTCTGCTGCCGATCGCCACCGCCCTCGTCTCGGTCGGGACGGCCTACGCGGGCATCGTGCTGCTCGGGCATCTGATGACCGTCGCCGACTTCGCTCCCATGCTGGGCATGCTGATCGGGCTCGGTGTCGGCATCGACTACGCCCTGTTCATCGTCACCCGGCACCGCAGAGGGCTCCGGCGCGGCATGGCGGTCGCCGAAGCGGCGCGGAACGCCGTCGCGACCACCGGGCGCGCGGTCGTCTTCGCCGGAGCCACCGTCTGCATCGCCCTGCTCGGCATGCTCGTCCTGCGCCTCGGCTTCCTCAACGGTGTCGCGATCGCCGCCTCGCTCACCGTGGTGCTGACCGTGGCCGCCTCGGTCACCCTGCTGCCCGCGTTGCTCTCCTTCATCGGGATGCGGGCGCTGAGCCGGCGCGAGCGCGCACAGCTCGCCGAGCACGGACCGCGGCCCGAGCTGCCCACCGGCTTCGCCGCGCGCTGGTCGGTCTTCGTCGAGCGTCACCCCAAGCTGCTCGGCTCCGTCGCCGCCGCGGTGATGCTGGTCCTGGCGGTCCCCACGTTCTCGCTCCACCTCGGCACCTCCGACCAGGGCAACAACGCCTCGTCGTCGACCACCCGGCAGGCGTACGACCTTCTCGCCCACGGATTCGGACCCGGCGTCAACGGGCCGTTGACGATCGCCGCACAGCTCGACGGCGCCGACGACCGGCTCGCGATGGACGGCCTGCCCGCCACGCTGCGGGCCACCGACGGCGTCGCGTCGGCCGGGCCCGTCACGTACAACGGCAGCGGGGACACGGCGTTCGTCACCGTCGTCCCGACGTCCTCGCCGCAGTCCGAGAAGACCAGTGCGCTCGTCGACCGGCTGCGCACTGACGTCCTGCCGAACACCGAGCAGAACACCTCCATGCGGGCCCACGTGGGCGGGGTGACCGCCAGCTACGACGACTTCGCCCGGATCGTCATCGGTAAACTCCCGCTCTTCGTCGGCTCCGTCATCGGGCTCGGCTGTCTGCTCCTGCTGCTGGCATTCCGGTCGGTGGGCATCCCGCTGAAGGCGGCCGCGATGAACGTGGCCGCCGTCGCCTCCTCGTTCGGAGTGGTCGTCGCGATCTTCCAGTGGGGATGGGGGAGCGAACTGCTCGGGCTGGGCAGCGCCGGTCCGATCGAACCCTTCCTGCCGGTGATCATGGTTTCGGTGCTCTTCGGACTCTCCATGGACTACCAGGTGTTCCTGGTCGGGCGGATGTACGAGGAGTGGCTGGAGACCGGCGACAACCGGCGCGCGGTCCGGGTCGGCCTCGCCGAGACCAGCCGGGTGATCAACTCCGCCGCGGTGATCATGATTTCGGTCTTTCTCGCCTTCGTGCTCAGCGGGGACCGGGTCATCGCGATGTTCGGCATCGCGCTCGCCGCCGCGGTCGCACTGGACGCCTTCGTCCTGCGCACCCTGCTGGTCCCCGCGCTGATGCACATGCTGGGCGGGGCGAACTGGTGGCTGCCCCGCTGGCTGGACCGGAGGCTGCCGCGTATCAGCATCGAGCCCCCCGAATGCCGTACGGCACATGCGAAACTTCTTGCGGCGCGCTACAGCGAGCACGACGATCCGGCCGTGCGGAGCGTCCACTGAGAAGGCGGTCAAGGAGCATCATGTTCGCGGTATCCCTGGGTGACGACAGCGCGGAGCTGCGCCCGCTGGAGATCTGGCAGGCGGAGGAGTTCCTCGCCCACATGGACCGGGCGCGCGAGCTGGTCGACCCGTGGATCCCGTTCGCGGCATTCGCCACCGACCTCGAATCGGCCCGCGCCCTGCTGCGGCGGTACGCCGAGAAGCAGGCGGCCGACACCGGCCGGCTGTACGGCATCTGGCTCGACGGCACCCTCGTCGGCGGCGTCCTCTTCCGGATCTTCGACGCCGATTCCGGGAACTGTGAGATCGGCTGCTGGCTGGAGCCTGCGGCGGAAGGGCGCGGGCTGGTGACCCGGGCGTCACGGAAACTGATCGAATGGGCGTTCGAAGAGCGTGGTATGCACCGTGTGGAGTGGGACGCGTCCGCCGCCAACACCCGCAGTGTCGCGGTCGCGAAGCGGCTCGGCATGACGCGCGACGGGGTGCTGCGCGAGAACTACCTGTACCGGGGCGTGCGCCACGACTCGGAGATCTGGTCGGTGCTGGCGCCCGAATGGCGCGCTCGGCAGAACTGAGACGGAGCGGGGCCGGCCATGGTCGTTAAGAGGGTTCTCATACGGGACGCCTAGCGTGCGGCGCATGAACCCCACGACTTCCAAGACCACCAAGACCACCACCGACGGGGCTGCAGAGACCACGGATGCGACGCTCGTGAAGGGCGCGACGGACGAGGCGGCCGGGCGCGACGAGGTGGCGACCGAAGCCGCGGGCGAGCGCGCGGCGGGTGACACCGACGGCCCCGGCGACGGATACGGCTCCGATCACTCCTTCGAGTCGGCCCCCGACGAGGACTTCGACCTCGACCTCGACGACGACGATTCCGGCCGGGAGCCGTCCGGGCTCGGCGCGGCCGCCGCGGCCGTCGTCTCCGCCGGGCTCGGCGTCGTCGGCCTCTCCGGGGCCTGGTCCGGACGGGTCGTCGCCGAGCGCGAGACCCTGATGGGGCAGATGAAGACCGCCTCCGGCGGCTCGGTGGCCCAGCAGATCTCCGAGATCTACGGGGACGCCTGGCACTCCACCGCTCTCGTCAACGGCCTCTTCGGTCTGCTCGCCCTGTTCGTCGGCGTCTTCGCCCTGGTCCGACCCGCCTTCGGCGCGCCCGCCCGGAACCCCCAGCCGGGCTGGGTCCGCGCCGTCGCGACCGCCGGAATCGCGCTCGGTGTCCTCGGCGTACTGATCTCCGTCGCGATGTACTTCGACCTGATCGTCGCCCTGCCGACCGCCGGCTCCGCAGCCGGCTAGCCGGCTCCTGTCCTGACGTTCCTGGCCCGCCGGGACCGCCAGGACAGGAACCCTGCGGGCCGGTGACCGCGCCCGTACACACCGGCCGGGCGGTACCTGAGGCCGACCGGCAATGGGAGGGCGGCGTCACGGGGTCCGTCTAAGGCATCCGCCGGAGAACCCCGGCCCGTATGCGGCATCCGCCACGGGCGACTAAGGCACCCCGCCCCGCGGAGATGCGGAACTCGCCCGATGCGGCGGCACCCCCTGGGGGACGAGAGTGGAGGCACGGCAGAGCACGGCACCGGAAGATCCGGACCGTCGCACAACTGCCCCTCCACCGGCCGGAACCGGCCTCGTCCTCAGGGAGCAGCAGATGTACTCGTACGAACTCCACAAGATCAAGGAAGCCGAACTCCTGCACCGGGCCGAGCGGAACCGTGTGCTGGAGCAGCTCCGCCGGGACCGCCGTGCCGCGCGCCGGTCCGGACACCAGGAGGACGAGAGGACGGTGAGTCCGTTCCGGAACCGGTTCGCCCGCGCCGCGTAACGGCCGTGGGATGAGCACCGGATCCCTGCCCAGCGCCTCGGTGCCGGACCGATGTGCGATGCTCGGCGACGTGGAGACCAGGTCTGTCAGTCCCGTGTTCGTCGGCCGCGCAGGCGAACTCACCTCGCTCACCGACGCGCTCGCCCGGGCCACCGCTGGAGACCCCGTTCGCGCCGGGGCCGCCGGCGGCGAGCCGCAGGCGCTGCTCATCGGTGGCGAGGCGGGCGTCGGCAAGACGCGGCTGGTCGAGGAGTTCCTGACGACGGCGGGCCGGCGCGAGGCCGTCGTCGCCGTCGGTGGTTGCGTGGAGATCGGTGCGGACGGGCTGCCGTACGCCCCGTTCTCCACGGCCCTGCGCACTCTGCGCCGCACCCTGCCCGACGAGATGGCCGCCGCCTGCGCCGGACAGGAGGGCGAACTCGCCCGGCTCCTGCCCGAACTCGGCGAGGCCGACCGGGACGCGTCCGACGAACACGGGACCGCCCGCCTCTTCGAACTCACCGCCCGGCTGCTGGAACGCATCTCCGCGGACCGGACCGTCGTCCTCGTCCTGGAGGACCTGCACTGGGCCGATGCCTCCACCCGGCACCTCCTCGCCTATCTCTTCCGCACCCTGCGCACCGGCCGCCTCGTCGTCATAGGCACCTACCGGGCCGACGACATCCACCGCCGCCACCCCCTGCGCCCCCTTCTTGCCGAGCTGGACCGGCTCCGCACCGTCCGCCGGATCGAACTCGCCCGGTTCAACCGCGCCGAGGTCCGCCGCCAGCTCACCGGCATCCTCGCGGCGACCCCCGAGCCCGCCCTGGTGGACGAGATATTCGAACGCTCCGACGGCAACGCCTTCTTCGTGGAGGAGCTCGCCTGCAGCCTGGAGTGCGGCGACAGTTCCGGGCTCTCCGACTCGCTGCGCGACCTCCTCCTCGTCCGTGTCGAAGCGCTCTCCGATGACGCCCAGAGGGTCGCGCGGATCATCGCCGAGGGCGGCTCCACCGTCGAGTACGAACTGCTGGCCGCCGTCTCCGGACTCACCGAGGACGATCTCATCGAGGCACTGCGCACGGCGGTCGGCGCCAACCTGCTGCTCACCACCCCTGAGGGCAACGGCTACCGTTTCCGGCACTCGCTGGTCCGTGAGGCCGTGAGCGACGATCTGCTCCCGGGCGAACGCTCCCGCCTCAACCGCCGTTACGCCGAGGCGCTGGAGGCCGACCCCGCGCTCGTCCGCACCGGTGAACGCGCCACCCGCCTCGCCAGCTACTGGTACGGCGCGCACGACGCGGCCAAGGCGCTCCCCGCCGTGCTGAAGGCCGCCGTCGAGGCCCGTCGCCGCTACGCCTTCTCCGAGCAACTACGGCTGCTGGAAAGGGCCATGGAGCTCTGGGACGACGTTCCCGACGAGATACGCCGTACCCTGCGCCCGATCGACTACGCCGAGGTCTACCCGGCCTGCGGCTGCGATCCCGCGACCACTCCGCTCCGCTATCTCGACCTGATGGCCGAGGCCACGGTCGCCGCCCGCTTCGGCGGCGACCGCGAACGCGCACTCGCCATCTCGAAGAAGGCCATGCGGGTGCTGGAGGGCGAGGCGGACCCGCTGCGCGCCGCCTGGTTCTGGGTGCAGCGCTCGCACCTGGCACAGTCCCTCAACCGCGGCGACGGCTGGCAGGAACTCGCCATCGCCCAGGACCTGGTCCGCGGCCTGCCCCCGTCCGCCGTGCACGCCGATGTGCTGATGAGCGTCGCCGGATGGGGCGCCCTGCACCGACCCGGCCCGGAGACACTCGCCGCGGTCGACCGGGCCGTGGAGTACGCGCAGCTCATCGGCGACGAGTACATCGAGCTGCACGCCCGGCTCACCCGCGGCTGGCTCACCGCCGAGGCGGGCGGCGTCGACGAGGGCATCGTCGAGATGTACGCGGTCCGTGACCGCGCCGACGAACTCCACCTCGTCGGCGTCATGGGGCGCGCCAGCATCAACCTCCCCTCCACACTCGAAGCCATGGGCCGCTCCCTGGAGGCGGTCGCGGCCGCGGATCACGGCATCGAGGTCTGCCACAGCCACGGTGTCGCCGACATGGAGGCGTGGGTCCGCTGCAACCAGGCGACGTCGTACTTCTCCCTCGGCAACTGGGCCGAGAGCCGGGCGACCACGGATGCCGCGGCGCGTATCGTCCAGTCCCGCAAGGGGCAGGGGCTGGTGGCCGCGCGCCGCACCGAGCTGGCCCTGGCCCGCGGGGACTTCGCCGAGGCCGAGGTCCAGCTCGCCCTGTCCCGGAGGCACTTCGGCTCGCGCGACCCGCAACCCCAGCACCTCATCAACCCCGTGCGTCACGCCGTGACCCTCGCCGTGCAGCAGGGCCGACTGCCCGAGGCCCGCGCCGCCTTCGAGGCCCAGGCGAAGCAGGGTTTCCCGCCAGGCACCCAGCGGTACGCACTGCCGCTGCTCCACGCCGTCGCGGCGGCCGAGGCGGACGCCCGCGGTCTGCCCGCCACGGAGCCCGGCCGGCCTGCGGTCCTCGCCCTGATCCGCGCGTGCCTGAAACAGCTGCCGATGCTCGTCCCGGTCTGGGCCGCCCACGGGCTGCTGATCAACGCGGAGCTGGCCCGCGCCGAAGGCGCCGACACCCCCGACGACTGGTCCCGTGCCGCGGCCGCATTCGCGCCCCTCTCCCGCCCGTACGAACTGGCCCAGATCCACCACCGCTGGGCCGAAGCCCTCCTCATCGCCTCCGGCGACCGGGCCGGGGCCGCCGGGCTCCTGCGCGACGCCCACAGCACCGCCGAGCGGCTCGGTGCGCGCCCGCTGACCGAGACCATCGAGCTGCTGGCCGGCCGCGCCCGCATCACGCTGACCCCGTCCGGCGACGAGCTCCCGGACGCGGTCGTCGTCGCGTCGGACGGCGGCACCACGGACCGGGCCACCGATCGGGAGCGCGCCGAGGAGCAGCTCCATGAAGCGGCGGCCGCGGCGGTGGAGTCGTTCGGGCTGACGCGACGCGAACAGGATGTGCACCGGCTGGTCGCCGCCGGGCACACGAACCGGCGGATCGCCGAGGAGCTGTACATCTCGCCCAAGACCGCGAGCGTGCACGTCTCGAACATCCTGGCCAAGCTCGGTGTCTCCAGCCGAGGCGAGGCTGCCGCTCTGGCACACCGCCTCCGCCTGTACCGGGACCCGGTCACCGGGCCGTCCTGAGACGCGGTCCGCGGGGGCGGACCCGGGGGCCGGGAGACCGGTGGTCCGTGCACGCCGCATCGTCCCGCCGGAGCTCGGCGGGGCGATGCGGTGCGGACCGCGCCGCGAGGGAGGGGCACGGGTGCGGTCGCGGCGGCGGGCGGGGGCTCCTTTCGCGGCTCAATCGGCCGTCGGCGGTGAAGGTGTGCCTGTGTCCGTGGGGGCCTCGGACGGCTCCGGCGGGTGGTCCGTGTCCGTGGAGGTCCCGGGCGGGGACGCGGGCTCGTCCTCCGGAGACGGGACGCGGACCGTCACCTTGCCGGAGGAGAGGTCTATCGGGCCGCGGCCGGGATCGTCCGTGCCCAGGTCCACCCGGGTCAGCTCCAGCCGTTTCTGTTCGTCCGCGATGTGCTTGCGGCCTGGGGCGAAGAGTTCCTCGAAGAAGTTGAACACCGGATCGCACCCTTTCCCCGCTGTCTCCGCTATCGCACCTGGAGCATCAGAATTCTGTCGTCTCCCGGTCTCGGATCACCACGGGTGTCGGTGTTGCTCGTGACCAGCCAGAGTCTGTCGCCGCCTGCCGCCAGTACGGTGCGCAGGCGGCCGTATTTCCCTTCCAGGAACGACTGCGGGGGCGCCAGAGGTTCCTTGTCCGGGTTGCCGGACAGCGGAATTCTCCACAGCCGTTCACCGCGCAGGCCGGCCATCCAGATCGACCCCCGGACGAAGGCGATGCCGCTCGGGGACGCCTCGGACGGCCTCCACCGCGCCACGGGGTCGACGAAGCCCGCCTTTCCCACCCTGCCCTCGTACTCCGGCCAGCCGTAGTTCCCACCGGGCACGATCTGATTCAGCTCGTCCCAGGTGTCCTGCCCGAATTCGGACGCCCACAGCCGTTTCTGCCCGTCCCAGGCCAGGCCCTGCACATTCCGGTGACCGTACGAGTACATCACCGAGTCCGGTACGGGATTGCCCGGTGCGGGTCTGCCGTCCGGCGTCATCCGGAGGATCTTGCCCGCCAGGGACTTCTTGTCCTGCGAGAGTCCGCTGTGCCCGGTCTCGCCCGTGCCCGCGTACAGCATGCGGTCCGGGCCGAAGGCGATCCGGCCGCCGTTGTGGATGGGGCCTTTCGGGATGCCCCGCAGGATCGTGCGCGGTGCGCCCAGCTGCCGACCGGGAGCCTCGCCCTGCGGGTCGTACCGCAGGCGGGCGATGCGGTTGTCGGACGCGGTCGTGAAGTACACGTACAACAGACGGTCCGTGGCGAACGCCGGTGACACCGCGATGCCGAGCAGACCGCCCTCCCCGGCCGGCGACACCCCGGGCACGGTGCCCAGCACCGTCCGCCTCCCGGTGGCGCCGGCGATCCGGGTGATCGTTCTCTCGTCGCGCGAGGTCACCAGGAGGTCGCCGCCGGGCAGCTCCGCCAGCCCCCACGGGGACGCGAGCCCCTCCGCGGTCGTCGACACCACCCGCACCGAGCCCTTCGCGGGCGGCAGCGAGGAGGACGTCGTGGGGGAGGGTGCCGCGGCAGCGGGGGAGGGCGGTGGCTCCGTACTCCCGGAGCCGTCCCCCGACGAGCATCCGGACAGCAGCAGTACGCCTGCCGCCAGCGCCGCGACGGCCGCGCGGCGTGCCCCCGGAAGGAGCCGTGGGCGTCCCGCAGAGGTTCCGGTCGATCCGAATCCAGCAACGCGCACAGCACCGGTCCCTTCGACGACTGCCTGACCACTGTTCTTACACCGCAGCCCCGGCCCGGGTTCCGCATGCCCACGAACTTTTCCTGCGGCGCGGCGCACGAGCCCCCCGCGCCCGCCTCCGCGCACCCGGCCCCGCCGCACCCCGCGCTCGACCCACGGGCCCCCTGCTCAGTCCCACGAATCCCGGGCCCGCGGCAACCGCGCGATCTCGGCCAGGTCCTGCTCCGTCAGCTCCAGCCCGGCCGCCCCCGCGTTCTCCACCGCCCACTGCTCCCGCTTGGTGCCCGGCACCGGCACCACATGCGGCCCCTGGCGCAGCACCCAGGCCAGCGCCACCTGCGCCGGAGTCGCCCCGTACCGCCCGGCTATCCGGCGCAGTCCGACCACCAGCGGCTGGTTCGCCGCCATCATCTCCGCCGTGAACCGCGGATGCCTGGCCCGCAGATCCTCCGGCTCGAAGCCCTGGCCGGGCGTCAGCGTGCCCGTCAGGTAGCCGTTCCCCAGCGGCATCGCCGCCAGCACGCCCACCCCCCGCGCCCCGCACCACGGCAACAGCGTGTCGAGGGCCTCCGGCGACCACACCGAGAGCTCCGCCTGGACCGCGCTGACCGGAAACACCTGCTGCACCCGCTCCAGCTGCCGGATCGTTCCGTCATGCATCCGGCCCCCCGGCCGGCGGGAGGCCCGCGCCCCGACCGCATTCAGCCCGAGCGCCCGCACCTTTCCCGCGGTCACCAGGTCAGCCATCGCGCCCCAGGTCTCCTCCACCGGCACCTCGGGGTCGGCCCGGTGCAGCTGGTACAGATCGATCACATCGGTCTGCAGCCGGCGCAGGGACGCGTCACAGGCCCGGCGTACATAGCCGGGACGGCCATTGGCCACGATGTGCTGATCGCCCACCAGCAGCCCGCACTTGGTGGAGACGAAGGCCTGGTCCCGCCGCCCCTTCAGGGCCCGCCCGATCAGGAGCTCATTGGTGAACGGGCCGTACATGTCCGCTGTGTCGAGCAGCTCGACGCCCGCGTCGAGCGCGGCGTGCACGGTGCGCAACGCACGGTCACCACGCTGCTGCGACGCGCTGTACGCCCAGCTCATCGGCATGCAGCCGAGCCCGACCGCACCCACGGCGAGCGCCGCCGCACCGAGACTCCTGCGCTCCAACTCCTCGAACCCTCCTTGGTGCCCCGCCCGGCGAGGCACGCGGTCCCGCCGTCGTGGAACCGCACGCATCCAAAAGTAACCTCTGCCGTCCGCCGGGCTTCGCATAGCCTCCTGACCATGACTTCTACGCAGACTCCAGACGTATGGCTGCCGATTCCGCCCGATGAGATCGACGGACTTCCCGAGGGGCTCAACTACCGTTTCTGGGACGGCGAACAGGACTACCCCGCCGACCCCGCGCAGTGCGCCTTCTATGTCGTCCCCTACATGAAGGGTGTGAAGACCGCGATCCGCCCGCTCGCCGGGATGGAGGCGGTCCAGGTCGTGCAGACGCTCTCCGCGGGCACCGATCACGTCCAGCCGGGGCTCGGCCGGTTGCACTCCGGGGTGCGGCTGTGCAACGCCAAGGGGGTTCACGAGGCCTCCACGGCGGAACTCGCGCTCGCCCTGATCCTCGCGTCGCTGCGCGGCTTCCCCGGGTTCGTCCACGGCCAGGACAAGGAGGAGTGGCGGTCCGGCTTCTACCCGGCGCTCGCCGACAAGTCCGTGCTGATCGTGGGGTACGGATCGATCGGCGCCGCCATCGAGGACCGGCTCGCACCCTTCGAGTGTGCGCGGGTGGCGCGCGTCGCGCGCTCTGCCCGGGCAACCGCGCGCGGCCCCGTACAGACACTCGACGACCTGCCCGCACTCCTGCCCGAGGCCGACATCGTCGTGCTGTCCACCCCGCTGAACGCCTCCACACAAGGCCTGGTGGGCGCCGATTTCCTGGCCGCGATGCCGGACGGTGCGCTGCTCGTGAACGTCGCACGGGGTGGCGTCGTGGACACCAAGGCCCTGCTGTCCGAACTCGAGTCCGGCCGGTTGCGCGCGGCTCTCGACGTCACCGACCCGGAACCACTGCCCGACGGCCACCCTCTCTGGCATGCTCCGAACGTTCTGATCACTCCTCATGTGGGCGGCAGCACCTCGGCGTTCCTGCCGCGTGCCAAGCGCCTGCTGGCCGATCAGCTGACCCGGTTCGCGGCGGGGGAGCCGGTGCGGAACGTCGTACTGACCACCGGCTGATCACGCCGCGACCGCGTTCCGCGGCACGGAGTGCCGACAACACCCCAGGTCGTCACGGAGAGTAGAGGAACTATGTCCCTGTGTGACGACTCTGGTGTATCGTCCCGAAGGGGGGCTGCGCCGTGGAAGGGACGGCGTCGGGGTGGCAGCGGAACGCGAGGGGGCGACGGGCGATGTACGGCCGATGGACGAACGATCCGACGCGACAGGACGGTCGCCGGCGACCGCCGGGCCGTCCGCCGCGTCGGGCCCGCGCCCATCCGATGACGTCCGGGGTGCCGAGGTGAGCGCCCCGGCAAGCGCTCTCGGGGCGCTCCTCTCCAGGCAGCCGGCCGTCGGCCAGACCTCCTGGCTGGTCCCGCAGCTCCTCCTCGGCCTGGCCTGTGCCGGCTACGCCGTGGGTGCGGCCGTCGGCTGGGGGTCACCCGAACTGTCGCTGATCATGGGTGACTTCGGGCTCAGCGGGGCCGCCCTGATCGCCGCCGTCTCCTGCTTCCTCTACGCGCGCGCCGCGAACAGCCGCTTCCGCCCTGCCTGGTTGCTGTTCTCGCTCTCCTCGCTGATGGCTGCCGCGGGGAACGCCGTCTGGGGCTGGTACGAGGTCGTGCTCGGGCTCCGGGTGCCCAGTCCGTCCCTCGCCGACCTCTTCTATCTCTGCTTCGCCCCGCCCGCCATCGTGGGACTTCTCGTCCTCGCCAAACGCCCGGTCACGCGGGCCGGCTGGGTCTGTCTCGCCCTGGACTCCTGGCTGATCGGCGGGTCGCTGCTCACGCTGTCCTGGAGCCTCGCCCTGGCCCACACCGCCCACCTCGCGGACACCGGTGGTGAGAGCGTGGCCCGTGCCGCGCTGTCGCTGGCGTATCCGCTGCTCGACATCGTGCTGGTGTCCATGGTGCTCGCCCTGCACTTCCGGCGGTCCAGTGCCAACCGCTCCGCGGTGAACACGGCCATTGCCGCGCTCGCCCTGACCGTCCTGTCCGACGCGCTGTTCACCTCGCCGCTGCTCCGCCAGACCTACCACTCCGGCCAACTGCTGGACGCCGGCTGGTTCGCCGGGTCGCTGCTCCTCGCGTACGCCCCGTGGGGGGCGAACCGGCAGAGCGACAACGCTGTCCAGGCGCGCGCCGCCAACCGCACCATCAGCCGTCCCATCGCGGGTTCGCTGGCCGCCCTGACGCCCTATCTCGCGGCCGCCGTCTGCACCCTGGGCATCCTCTACAACGTCATCGAGGGCCGCCGGGTGGACCGCGTCGTGGTCTTCACCGGCTGCACGGTGGTGCTCGCCCTGGTCGTCCGGCAGGGCATCATGCTGCTCGACAACATCGCCCTCACCCAGGAACTGGCGCAGAAGGAGAACCACTTCCGCTCCTTGGTCCAGGGGTCCAGCGACGTGATCATGATCGCCGCCCCCACCGGCATACTCCGGTACGTCAGCCCCGCCGCCTCCGGGGTGTACGGGCGTGAGGCCGACGACCTCATCGGAGCCGAGCTCGCCTCCATCATCCACCCCGATGACCTGGGGCGCGTGGTCCACGAGGTGCGGCGGTTCCTGGCCGCGCCTCCCGGTGAGGAACCGACCACCCGGATCGAGTGCAGGTTCAGATCCGGCACCGGCGACTGGCTCAATGTCGAGTCCACCGTCAACCGCCATCAGGGCGGACTGATCCTCAACAGCCGGGACGTGACCGAACGGGTACGGCTGCAGGCCCAGTTGCAGCACAACGCCGAGCACGACCCGCTCACCGACCTGCCCAACCGCGCCCTGTTCACCGACCGGGTCCGTCAGGCCCTCGGCGGGCGCCGCTCGGGCGACCCCGGCACCGCCGTGCTCTTCATCGACCTCGACGGCTTCAAGGCGGTCAACGACCGCCTGGGCCACCAGGCGGGGGACGAGCTGCTCATCCAGGCCGCCCGCCGGCTCCAGGAATCGGTCCGGGCCGGGGACACCGCGGCCCGCCTCGGCGGGGACGAGTTCGCGGCGCTCATCCTCGGCGACGGCACCCGCGACCAGACCGCCCGCGAGTACCAGGTCCACGAGATCGCCGACCGGCTCCGGCTCACGCTCTCCCAGCCGTACCGTGTCGGCGGCGGCGAGGTGCGTGTCGCCGCATCCATCGGCGTCGCCTTCGCCGAGTCCGCCATCACCCCCACCGACCTGATGCGCAACGCCGATCTCGCCATGTACCGCGCCAAGGCGGCCGGCAAGGACCGCGTCGAGCTGTACGCACCACAGATGCAGGCCGAGGTGGTGCGCCGCTCCGAACTCGCGACCAGACTGCGCACCGCGCTGCGGGACGGCGAGTTCGCCCTGCTCCACCAGCCGGTGGTCCATCTCGCCACCGGTCACATCGCCGCGGTCGGCGCACAGGCCCGCTGGCGCTCCGCCCAGGGGATCCTGTTCACCCCCGCCGAGTTCCTGCGGGTCGCCGAGGACGGCGACCGCACCGCCGAGCTCGGCCGCTGGCTTCTCGAAGAGGCCGTCGAGCAGGCCGCCGACCGGGCCGGGGCCGGTCATCAGGTCCCCGTCGCCGTCCGGCTCTCCGCCCGCCGGCTGCTGGACAGGGCGATGCCGTTCGGTTCCGTCGAGGCGCTCCTCACCCGGCACGGCCTGCCCTCGGGGGCGCTGATGATCGAGGTCTCCGACAGTGACCCCCGGGTCCCCTTCGACGAGCTGGAACAGCGGCTCGTCGCGCTGCGCCGACTGGGCGTACGGATCGCGCTCGACGGATTCGGCAGCGGGTACGCCGCCATCAACGCGCTGCGCCGGCTCCCCATCGACGTACTGAAGCTGGACCGCGGGCTCGTCGAGGGAGTCGTCGAATCGGCCCGGCTGCACAAGATCACCAGTGGTCTGCTCCGGATCGCCTGCGACCTCGGACTGCAGTCGGTGGCCGACGGGGTCGACGTGCCGGAGCAGGTCATCGCATTGCGCGCCATGGGCTGCACGCACGGGCAGGGGATGGCCTTCTCCGGACCGCTGGACGAGTACCGGCTGCGCCGCGCCCTGGTCCGCGACGCATTCCCGGTGCCCGGCGGCTCCGTCGCCCAGCCGGTCCTGGCGGGCGGCTCGCCCCCACTCCTCAGTGGATCACATGTTGAGACGCCCGTCCCACCTACTTGACACGCCAGGCGCGTCGGAGAGAGGGTCAGTGCCATGCGCACCCGAATTCTCGTACTTGGAAAGCGCGTCGGCTGAAGCAGAGTCCCTCCCGGCACTCTGCAGACCGCGCCGACGCGCTCCCCTCGCTTGCCTCACGGCACGAGGGGTTTTTTGTTGTACTGATGCTCCTCAAAACCCCGCAAAAACCCTCAGCTTCGAGAAGAGAATGCCGATGACCGAGCAGGCCACCGGGGCCCACCATCCCCAGCCGCGGGCCCGTAACGGCGGATCGTCCCCCGCCATCGTTGAGCACGTCACGGGCGCGCAGTCCCTCATCAGGTCTCTCGAGGAGGTGGGGGCCGACACGGTATTCGGCATTCCCGGCGGCGCCATCCTTCCGGCGTACGACCCGATGATGGACTCCACCCGGGTCCGTCATGTGCTGGTCCGTCACGAGCAGGGCGCGGGGCACGCCGCCACCGGTTACGCGCAGGCCACCGGCAAGGTCGGTGTCTGCATGGCCACCTCGGGCCCCGGCGCCACCAACCTGGTCACGCCGATCGCCGACGCCCACATGGACTCGGTCCCGCTGGTCGCGATCACCGGGCAGGTGGCCTCGAAGGCGATCGGTACGGACGCCTTCCAGGAAGCCGACATCTGCGGCATCACCATGCCGGTCACCAAGCACAACTTCCTGGTCACTCGCGCCGAGGACATCCCGCACACGATCGCCGAGGCCTTCCACATCGCCTCCACCGGCCGTCCCGGACCCGTCCTCGTGGACATCGCCAAGGACGCCCTGCAGGCGCAGACCACGTTCAGCTGGCCGCCGACCCAGGACCTGCCCGGCTACCGCCCGGTCACCAAGCCGCACGCCAAGCAGATCCGCGAAGCCGCCAAGCTCATCACCCAGGCCAAGCGCCCGGTGCTGTACGTCGGCGGCGGAGTCATGAAGGCCGGCGCCACCGCCGAACTGAAGGTTCTCGCCGAGCTCACCGGAGCGCCCGTCACCACCACCCTGATGGCGCTCGGTTCGTTCCCCGACAGCCACCCGCTGCACGTGGGGATGCCGGGCATGCACGGTGCGGTCACCGCCGTCACCGCGCTGCAGAAGGCCGACCTGATCGTCGCCCTCGGGGCCCGTTTCGACGACCGCGTCACCGGCAAGCTGGACAGCTTCGCCCCGTACGCCAAGATCGTCCACGCCGACATCGACCCGGCGGAGATCGGCAAGAACCGCACCGCCGACGTGCCGATCGTCGGTGACGCCCGCGAGGTCATCGCCGATCTCGTCCAGGCCGTCCAGGCCGAGCACACCGAGGGCAACACCGGCGACTACACCGCCTGGTGGAAGGACCTCAACCGCTGGCGCGACACCTACCCGGTCGGCTACGACCTGCCGGAGGACGGCAGCCTCTCGCCGCAGCAGGTCATCCAGCGCATCGGCGAACTCGCACCCGAGGGCACGATCTTCGCGGCGGGTGTCGGCCAGCACCAGATGTGGGCCTCGCACTTCATCCAGTACGAGCAGCCCGCCACCTGGCTGAACTCCGGCGGTGCCGGGACGATGGGCTACGCGGTCCCGGCCGCGATGGGTGCCAAGGCCGGCATGCCGGACCGTACGGTCTGGGCGATCGACGGCGACGGCTGCTTCCAGATGACCAATCAGGAACTCACCACCTGCGCCCTCAACAACATCCCGATCAAGGTCGCGATCATCAACAACGGCGCGCTCGGGATGGTCCGCCAGTGGCAGACCCTGTTCTACAACCAGCGGTACTCCAACACCGTCCTGCACTCCGGCGCCGACACCGAGGGCACCCCGGCGAAGGGCACCCGGGTGCCCGACTTCGTCAAGCTGTCCGAGGCCATGGGCTGCTACGCGATCCGCTGCGAGGACCCGGCCGAGCTGGACAAGGTGATCGCCGAGGCCAACTCCGTCAACGACCGCCCCGTCGTGATCGACTTCATCGTCCACGAGGACGCCATGGTGTGGCCGATGGTCGCTGCAGGCACCTCCAACGACGAGGTCATGGCCGCCCGCGGCGTCCGCCCCGACTTCGGCGACAACGAAGACGACTGAGAGACAGAGAGAGACCGACTCATGTCCAGCAAGCACACGCTCTCCGTCCTGGTCGAGAACAAGCCCGGTGTCCTCGCCCGGATCACGGCCCTGTTCTCCCGCCGCGGCTTCAACATCGACTCGCTCGCGGTCGGTACCACCGAACACCCCGACATCTCCCGCATCACCATCGTGGTGAATGTCGAGGACCTGCCTCTGGAGCAGGTGACCAAGCAGCTCAACAAGCTGGTCAACGTACTGAAGATCGTCGAACTCGAGCCCTCCGCTGCGATCCAGCGGGAGCTCGTCCTGGTGAAGGTCCGCGCCGACAACGAGACCCGCTCCCAGATCGTCGAGATCGTTCAGCTGTTCCGCGCCAAGACCGTGGACGTCTCCCCGGAGGCGGTCACGATCGAGGCGACCGGCGGCGCCGACAAGCTGGAGGCCATGCTCAAGATGCTGGAGCAGTACGGCATCAAGGAGCTCGTCCAGTCCGGCACCATCGCCATAGGGCGCGGCGCGCGCTCGATCACCGACCGTTCGCTGCGCGCACTCGACCGTACGGCCTAGGCGCCACCACCTCGCCGCTCGTATGGCGAGACCCGAAAACGATTCTGACGCACCCCGCCGTACGGTGGGACGCAACACCTGCACACCAAGGAGAAGACCCAGTGGCCGAGCTGTTCTACGACGACGATGCCGACCTGTCCATCATCCAGGGCCGCAAGGTCGCGGTCATCGGCTACGGCAGCCAGGGCCACGCCCACGCGCTGTCGCTGCGTGACTCGGGTGTCGACGTCCGTGTCGGCCTGCACGAGGGCTCGAAGTCCAAGGCCAAGGCCGAGGAGCAGGGCCTGCGCGTGGTGACCCCGTCCGAGGCCGCCGCCGAGGCCGACGTCATCATGATCCTCGTTCCGGACCCGATCCAGGCCCAGGTCTACGAGGAGTCCATCAAGGACAACCTCAAGGACGGCGACGCGCTGTTCTTCGGCCACGGCCTGAACATCCGCTTCGACTTCATCAAGCCGCCGGCCGGCGTCGACGTCTGCATGGTCGCCCCGAAGGGCCCGGGCCACCTGGTCCGCCGTCAGTACGAGGAGGGCCGCGGCGTTCCGTGCATCGTGGCCGTCGAGCAGGACGCCTCGGGCAACGGCCTGGCGCTCGCCCTGTCGTACGCGAAGGGCATCGGCGGCACCCGCGCCGGCGTCATCAAGACCACCTTCACCGAGGAGACCGAGACCGACCTGTTCGGTGAGCAGGCCGTCCTCTGCGGTGGCACCGCCGCTCTGGTCAAGGCCGGTTTCGAGACCCTGACCGAGGCCGGTTACCAGCCGGAGATCGCGTACTTCGAGTGCCTGCACGAGCTGAAGCTCATCGTCGACCTCATGTACGAGGGCGGCCTGGAGAAGATGCGCTGGTCCATCTCGGAGACGGCCGAGTGGGGCGACTACATCACCGGCCCGCGGATCATCACGGACGCCACCAAGGCCGAGATGAAGCAGATCCTCGCCGAGATCCAGGACGGCACCTTCGCCAAGAACTGGATGGCCGAGTACCACAACGGTCTGCCCAAGTACAACGAGTACAAGAAGGCCGACAGCGACCACCTGCTGGAGACCACCGGCCGTGAGCTGCGCAAGCTCATGAGCTGGGTGAACGACGAGGACGCGTAGGTCCTTCGCCCGGGGCGGGTCTTCGGACCCGCCCCGCGGCGTATCCATCGCAGTACCGCTGGAAGAGGCGGCGCCGTACGTGTGTACAAGTCGTCCAGCCCCGTGCGGGTGATCCTTCCAACGGGGCGCAGTATGCGTCCCTGCGCATGACTAGACTTCTCCACACATACACGCGTCGGGCCCACAGTGTCGTGCGTCTTCCACGCGGCAAGCACCTCCACCGCCTGCGGCCGTCGGGACGGCCGTCCGCACTGGACTTGTGAGGACTCACGTGAGCTCGAAACCTGTCGTACTCATCGCTGAAGAGCTGTCGCCTGCCACGGTTGACGCCCTGGGCCCGGATTTCGAAATCCGGCACTGCAACGGCGCGGACCGCGCCGAACTTCTTCCCGCGATCGCCGATGTCGACGCGATCCTGGTGCGCTCCGCCACCAAGGTCGACGCCGAAGCCATCGCCGCCGCGAAGAAGCTGAAGGTCGTCGCCCGTGCGGGCGTCGGTCTGGACAACGTCGACGTCTCCGCGGCCACCAAGGCCGGCGTGATGGTCGTCAACGCCCCGACCTCCAACATCGTCACCGCCGCCGAGCTGGCCTGCGGGCTGCTCGTCGCCACCGCGCGCAACATCCCCCAGGCCAACACCGCTCTGAAGAACGGCGAGTGGAAGCGCTCCAAGTACACCGGCGTCGAGCTCAGCGAGAAGACCCTCGGCGTCGTCGGGCTCGGCCGCATCGGTGTCCTGGTCGCGCAGCGCATGTCGGCCTTCGGCATGAAGATCGTCGCGTACGACCCCTATGTACAGCCGGCCCGTGCCGCGCAGATGGGCGTCAAGCTCCTCACGCTCGACGAGCTGCTGGAGGTCTCCGACTTCATCACCGTGCACCTGCCCAAGACCCCCGAGACGCTCGGTCTCATCGGTGACGAGGCGCTGCACAAGGTCAAGCCCTCGGTGCGCATCGTCAACGCCGCGCGCGGTGGAATCGTCGACGAGGAGGCACTCGCCTCCGCCCTCAAGGAGGGGCGTGTCGCCGGCGCCGGCCTGGACGTGTACACGAAGGAGCCCTGCACGGACTCCCCGCTGTTCCAGTTCGACCAGGTCGTCTGCACCCCGCACCTCGGTGCCTCCACCGACGAGGCCCAGGAGAAGGCGGGCATCGCGGTCGCCAGGTCCGTACGCCTCGCGCTCGCCGGTGAGCTCGTGCCGGACGCGGTCAACGTCCAGGGCGGTGTCATCGCCGAGGACGTACGCCCCGGACTGCCGCTCGCCGAGAAGCTCGGCCGCATCTTCACCGCCCTCTCGGGCGAGGTCGCGGCCCGCCTCGATGTCGAGGTGTACGGCGAGATCACCCAGCACGACGTCAAGGTGCTCGAACTCTCCGCGCTCAAGGGCGTCTTCGAGGACGTCGTCGACGAGACCGTGTCCTACGTCAACGCCCCGCTCTTCGCGCAGGAGCGCGGTGTCGAGGTCCGTCTCACCACCAGCTCCGAGTCGCCGGACCACCGCAACGTGGTGACCGTCCGCGGCACCCTCGCCAGCGGCGAGGAGGTGGCGGTCTCCGGCACGCTGGCCGGCCCCAAGCACCTCCAGAAGATCGTCGCGATCGGCGAGCACGATGTGGACCTGGCCCTCGCCGACCACATGGTCGTCCTGCGCTACGAGGACCGTCCCGGCGTCGTCGGCGCGGTCGGCAAGATCCTCGGCGAGGCCGGCCTGAACATCGCGGGCATGCAGGTCTCGCGGGCGGCCGCGGGCGGTGAGGCGCTGGTCGTCCTCACCGTCGACGACGACGTCCCGCCGGCGGTCCTCGCCGAGATCGCCGCCGAGATCGGTGCCACCTCGGCCCGTTCGGTGAACCTCACCGACTGATTCCGCCGCTGGTCGCAGCCGTACCCGGCATGTAGACGCACGTCTTACACGGACGTCTACATGCCGGGTACGCTGCTGTCATGGGACACCGTGAAGATCTGCTCGAAGGCGCCAAGCGCTGCCTGCTGGAGAAGGGGTACGCCCGGACGACGGCCCGTGACATCGTGGCGGCCTCCGGCACCAACCTCGCCTCCATCGGTTACCACTACGGGTCCAAGGAGGCACTGCTCAATCTGGCCTTCCTGCGGCTGACCGAGGAATGGGGCGACCGGGTCACCGTGCCGGCCGACGAGGTCGGGGACGGCGATGTACCCGCCGCTCCGCTCGACCAGTTCCGTGCGGCCTGGGAGAAGGTCATCGGAAGCTACTCGGACAGTCGGGCGATCTGGAAGCTCCAGATGGAGGTGGTGTCCCGGATCGACACCGACCCCGAGCTCCAGCAGGCCCTGGCCGGGCCGCAGCAGGAGGGCCGTGCGGGCCTCGCCGAGAACATGCTCGGGATCGCCCCGGACGCCGATCCCGAGACGGCGCGCGTCGTCGGGCTGTTCTGCCAGGCGCTGCTCGTGGGCGTGATGGTGCAGTGGATGCTCGACGAGCGGAGCGCCCCCTCGGCGCAGGATCTGACGGACGGTCTGAAGGCGGTCCTCGAGGGCCGTCGGTCCTGAGGGGGCCGGGTCTCGCGGGACCGGTCAGGCGCCGGGCGGTGGCAGGGCGCGGCAGAGTGCCTCCAGGGCCGCGCCGTACGCGTGGTCCGGCGGCGTCGCGTAGCCCACCACCAGGCCGTCCTCGGACGGCATCGTGGCCGCCGGATGCCGGAAGCCGGAGAGCGGGTCCAGGCCGAGTCCCTGCCAGGCGGCGGCCTTCACGGTGGAGCGCTCGGTGCCGGGCGGCAGCCGCAGGACCGCGTGCAGGCCCGCCGCGACACCCGTCGGGGCGATGTGCGGGGCGTGCGCGGCGAGGGCCGCGGCCAACTGGTCGCGGCGGCGGCGGTAGCGCTGGCGCATTCGGCGGATGTGCCGGTCGTAGTGTCCGGATTCGATGAGCTCGGCGAGGGTCAGCTGGTCCAGGACGCTCGCCCAGGCCTCGCGTTCACCCTTGGCGGCGAGCACGGGGCCGACGAGATGCCCGGGCAGCACCATCCAGCCCAGCCGGACCGCCGGGGAGAGGCTCTTGCTGACGGAGCCGAGGTGGACGACCCGGTCCGGGTCGAGCCCCTGGAGGGCGCCGACCGGTTCGCGGTCGTAGCGGAACTCCCCGTCGTAGTCGTCCTCCAGGACCACCCCGCCGCCGGTGCGTGCCCAGTCGATGACGGCCGTGCGCCGCCGCGGGTGCAGCGGGCCGCCCGTCGGGAACTGGTGGGCCGGGGTGAGCAGTACGCCCCGTACGCCCGGCAGTCCGGTCAACTCGCCCGTGCGGGCGCCGTGTTCGTCGAGGGCCAGCGGGACGGTGCGGACCCCTGCGGCGGTCAGGATCGAGCGGTGGAAACCGAGCCCGTACGACTCCACCGCCAGCGGGCCGCGCAGCACTCCGCCGCCGAACAGCAGCCGCAGGGCGTGCGCGAAGCCGGAGCAGATGACGATCCGTTCGGGGGAGCAGCGCACCCCTCGGGCGCGCGACAGATACCCGGCCAGTGCCCGGCGCAGCTCGGTCCGGCCCTGCGGGTCGCCGGGGCCGAAGGCGTCGTTCGGCGCCGCGTTCACCGCGCGGCGGGAGGCGGCCAGCCAGGCGGTGCGGGGGAAGGAGCCGGCGTCCGGCCGGCCCTGCCGCAGGTCGTGCACGGGCGCGTCCGGGCGGGCCGGCGCCTTCTTCGGCACCCGCGCCGGGGCGGCCGGGGCGGCGCGGTGCGCGACCTGGGTGCCGGAGCCCTGCCGGGCGGTCAGCCAGCCCTCGGCGACCAGTTCGGCGTAGGCGTCGGCGACGGTGTTGCGGGCCAGGCCGAGGTCGGCGGCGAGTGAGCGGTAGGGCGGCAGCCGGGTGCCGGGGGTCAGCCTGCCCTCCCGTACCGCGTCCCGCAGCGCACGGATGAGAACCGCCCGGCGGCTGCCTGGACCGGTCAGTTCCAGCAGCAGGTCGCTGCCGATGCGCTCCGCCGAATTGACCCATGATTCCGCCATGAAAATGCACCCTATGCGAGGTCGCCCGGCTCCGTAGCGTAGTGGTCATGACGAACGACGGAGCAGTCACCCGAATCCCCCGGATCAACTTCGCCCAGGCCGCGCCGAAGGCCTTCAAGGCACTCATCGGCTTCGACGCCGCCGCCCGCCAGGGACTGGACCCCGCCCTCGTCGAGCTGGTCCAGATCCGGTCCTCCCAGCTCAACGGGTGCGCGTACTGCCTGCACATGCACACCACGGACGCCCGCAAGGCCGGCGAGAGCGAGGAGCGGCTGCACATGGTCGCCGTCTGGCCGGAGGCGGCCCGCTTCTTCACCGAGAAGGAGCAGGCGGCTCTCGCGCTCACCGAGGCGGTCACTCTCGTCTCCCGGGGCGGCGTCCCGGACGACGTCTACGCCCGCGCGGCCGCCTGCTTCGAGGAGGCCGAACTGGCCGGGCTGCTGGCACTGATCTTCACGATCAACACCTGGAACCGCATCGCGCTGAGCACCGCCAAGGTGCCCGGCACGGACGAGCGGGCGGCCCACTGAAGGAGCCGGTCACCGGCCGCGGCTCAGAGCCGGGCGCCCTTCAGTGCCATGTGGAGGAGCAGCCGGTCCTCGCCGTCGCTCAGATCCAGGCCGGTGAGCTGCTCGACCCGGGACAGCCGGTAGTACAGCGTCTGGCGGTGGATGCCCAGCTCGGCCGCCGTCCGCCCGGCCTGGCCCGCGCAGTCGAGGTACGCCTCGGCGGTGCGGGCCAGCTCCACGTGGGGCGGGGTGAGCAGGGTGCGGACCGCCTGGTCGGGGGCGGCGTCCGCCGTCGTCAGCAGGGCGGTCAGCAGACGGTACGGGCCGATGGCCGACCATTGCGCGACCGGGCCGAGACGGGACTCCGCCGCCGCCGCGCGGGCGGCCGCCGATGCCTCGTGCCAGGCCGCCGCCAGCTCCGGCAGACCGCGGCGGGGGACCGCGATCCCGGCAGTCGCCGTGCGGCCCGCGGCCGCCCGCAGCCGGTCGGCGGCCGTCGTCGCCGGATCGAGCACGTCGGAGGAGCGCAGCCGGACCAGTGCGGCCAGCGACAGGGTGGCCGCCCGCGCCGGCGACGGGACCGTGCACAGTGCCGCCGCGGACGGCACCGTACGGGCCGACGGCGTCTCGTCCTGCCACGGCGTCACACAGACCACCGTGTGCAGCCCGTCCGCGTCCGGGCCCAGTGCCTCCCGCAGCGCGGCGACCGCCATGTCTCGCTGCCAGCCCCGCCCCGCGGTGAGCACCGCGCCGAACTCCCGGGACAGATCCGTGCCGGCCCGCGCCTCGTCGGAGAGCAGCGCGCCGATCCGGGCCGCCACGTCCATCGCCGCGGTCAGTGCCTCGTCGGTCGGTCCTGGGTCCGCGTCGAGCAGCCATACGTAACCGAGCACGACACCCCGGTGGCGTACCGGCAGGCAGATCCGGCCGCGGAACACCCCCGCCTCCGGGGCCGCCGGGATCCGGACCGGGCCGGCGGCGCGGGCGATGCCGAAGCCCTCGAACCAGGCGCGGACCGCGGGGGTGGAGCGCCGGGTCAGGATCGACCGGGTGCGGACCGGGTCCATCGCCGTGTCGTCGTCGCTGTCGTGCGCCCCGAAGGCGACCAGCGCGAAGTCCCGGTCCTCCAGCGTCGCGGGGACGCCGAGCAGCGCGGAGATCTCGTCGACCAGCTCCTGGTAATCGCCCTTCACGCGGCCATTCTCGCACCCCCTTCAGACATATGTCTGAGATCCAGTGCACGGATGCGTGACAGCTGTCGATGGCACAGGATCGGGGGGATCCTTAGATTTCACGGTGGTTCTCCGTGCTGTACCGGTCTGATTCAGTTTCCGCCGTTACGGCCTCCGTCCATATATTTCTGTTGGAGGTGCCCCGTGCTGGCTCCCGTGATTCTCGCTGCGTCGCGCAGTGACAAGATGCGCCGTTTCATTTCGGCAGCCCCGGGGACCAAGCAGGTCGTCGACCGGTTCATCGCCGGTGAAACGGTCGAGCAGGTCGTCCCGATCATCAAGGACGCCACCGGGAAGGGCCTGGAGGTCACCCTCGACGTCGTCGGCGAGGACATCACCACGCCGGAGCAGGCGACCGCCGCACGCGACGCCTACCTGCAGCTGATCGACCGACTCAAGGACCTCGGCCTGGGCACCAGGGCCGAGATGTCCGTCAAGCTCTCGATGTTCGGGCAGGCGCTCGAGGGCGGCCACGAGCTGGCGCTCGCCAACGTTCGCCCGGTCGTCGAGGCCGCCGCCGCGATCGGCACCACGGTCACCCTGGACGCCGAGGACCACACCACCCTCGACTCGATGTTCGCCATCCACGAGGAGCTGCGGAAGGACTTCCCGCAGACCGGCTGCGTCATCCAGGCCTACCTCTTCCGCACCGAGGACGACGCCCGCCGCCTCGCCGCCGCCGGCAGCCGCGTCCGCATCGTGAAGGGCGCCTACAAGGAGCCCGCCTCCGTCGCGTACCAGGACAAGGCCGAGATCGACAAGGCGTACGTCCGCATCCTGAAGACACTGATGGACGGCGAGGGCTACCCGATGATCGGGTCGCACGACCCGCGCCTGATCGCCATCGGCCAGGAGCTCGCCCGCAAGGCCGGGCGCAAGCTGGACGAGTACGAGTTCCAGATGCTGTACGGGATCCGCAGCGACGAGCACGTCCGGCTCGCGGCCGAGGGTCACCGGATGCGGGTCTACACCGCGTACGGCACCGACTGGTACGGCTACTTCATGCGCCGCCTCGCGGAGAAGCCGGCCAACCTGCTGTTCTTCGCCCGCTCCATCCTCACCAAGGGCTGACCCGCCCGCCCCGCTGCCCCCCACCCCGCTGAAGCAAGGAGACAAGGCACTCATGGACGCTGTGACCCAGGTCCCCGCGCCGGTCAACGAGCCGGTCCACTCCTACGCCCCGGGTTCCCCGGAGCGCGCACGTCTGGAGGCGAAGCTCAAGGAGCTCGCCGAGAACCCGATCGACCTGCCGATGACCATCGGCGGCGAGAAGCGGATGGGCGGCGGCGAGCGCTTCGACGTCGTGCAGCCGCACAACCACAAGGCCGTCATCGGCACCTTCGCGGGCGCCACCGAGCAGGACGCCCAGGACGCGATCGACGCCGCCCTGGCCGCCGCTCCGGCGTGGCGTGCGATGTCCTTCGACGACCGCGCCGCGATCATCCTGCGCGCCGCCGAGCTGCTGTCCGGCCCCTGGCGCGAGACGATGGCCGCGTCCACCATGCTCGGCCAGTCGAAGACCGCCCAGCAGGCCGAGATCGACACCCCGTGCGAGCTCGTCGACTTCTGGCGCTTCAACGTGCACTACGCGCGCCAGATCCTCGCCGAGCAGCCCCCGGCCAACTCCCCGGGTGTGTGGAACCGCATGGACCACCGCCCGCTGGAGGGCTTCGTCTACGCGATCACGCCGTTCAACTTCACGGCCATCGCGGGCAACCTGCCCACCGCCCCCGCCCTCATGGGCAACGTCGTCGTGTGGAAGCCGTCCCCGACGCAGACCCACGCCGCCGTGCTGCTCATGGAGCTGCTGGAGGAGGCCGGTCTGCCCAAGGGCGTCATCAACCTGGTGACCGGCGACGGCATCGCCGTCTCCGAGGTGGCGCTGAACCACCGCGACCTGGCCGGTATCCACTTCACCGGTTCGACCCCGACCTTCCAGCACCTGTGGAAGACGGTCGGCAACAACATCGCCAACTACCGCACGTACCCGCGGCTGGTCGGCGAGACCGGCGGCAAGGACTTCGTCGTCGCGCACCCGAGCGCCGACCGCGCGGTCCTGAAGACCGCGCTGACCCGTGGCTCCTTCGAGTACCAGGGCCAGAAGTGCTCGGCCTCCTCCCGTGCGTACGTCCCGGCCTCCATCTGGAACTCCGGTTTCAAGGAGGAGTTCGCGGCCGAGGTCGACTCCATCACCATGGGTGACGTCACCGACCTGTCGCACTTCATCGGCGCCGTCATCGACGAGCGCTCGTTCGCGAAGAACAAGGCCGCGATCGACCGTGCCAAGGCCGACGCGTCCTGCACCGTCGTCGCGGGCGGCACGTACGACGACTCGGTCGGCTACTTCGTCCGGCCGACGGTCATCGAGTGCGCCGACCCGGCCAACGAGGTCTTCACGACCGAGTACTTCGGCCCGATCCTCGCGATCCACGTCTACGAGGACGACAAGTACGACGAGATGCTGGAGCAGATGGAGTCGGTCTCCGACTACGCGCTGACCGGTTCCGTCATCGCGAACGACCGCGCCGCGGCCGCGTACACGATGGAGAAGCTGCGGTACGCCGCGGGCAACTTCTACATCAACGACAAGTCCACCGGTGCAGTCGTCGGCCAGCAGCCCTTCGGCGGCGGCCGCGCCTCGGGCACGAACGACAAGGCG
This sequence comes from Streptomyces sp. NPDC058231, assembly GCF_042882275.1. Classification (NCBI taxonomy): domain Bacteria; kingdom Bacillati; phylum Actinomycetota; class Actinomycetes; order Kitasatosporales; family Streptomycetaceae; genus Streptomyces; species Streptomyces sp. NPDC058231. Next base: position 30,382 of record NZ_JBHVWN010000071.1, read on the forward strand.
GGCGCCCCGCAGAACCTGCAGCGCTGGACGCTGACCCGCGCCATCAAGGAGACGCTGGTCCCGCCGACCGACTACACCTACCCCCACCAGGGCTGACCCCCTCGGGGTGTGACCTGCTCGCACCCCGCCACAAGTCCCGCCCCCGCCCGGCTCCCCCCGCCGGACGGGGGCGGATTCCATTCCGCCGCATCCCGGTGCGCCCCCGCTCAGCTCCAGCCGTGCACGATGAGCGCGAGCCCGGCCGTGAACCCGCCGCCGAGCAGGGCCAGCCAGCGCCCGTACCGGCGCCGGTGACGCCGCATCAGCAGCCCGAACCCGGCGAAGACCGCCCCGACCGTGAGCATCCGCGAGCCGCGCGCCGCAGCCGACGCGGTGAGCCACCGGGCCGAGGGGATCCCGGCCCGGCCGGCCTCGGCCCCGTACACCTTGAACGGGATGCCGTTCCACGGCTGGTGCCGCACCGCCGAAGCACCCTCCAGCGCCAGCTCGTGCCGCACCTCGGCCCGCATCCGGTCCGTGGTGAGCGGCGCCGGCAACTGCGCGCCGGCAGCCGCCAGCTGAAGGGCCAGCAACCCACCCGCCAGGCTCCCCGCGAGCGCGCCCAGCGTCATCTTCGGTGCCGCGCGCGGCGCCGCGGCGCAGACCGCCGCCAGCAGCAGTTCCGGCATCAGCGGCCAGCTCAGCGCCTCCGCCGCCGCCCAGCAGAACGCCAGCGGCAGACCCCACCGCGAGGTGACGACCGCCGCCACCCGGCGCCGAGTCACCGAGTCCCGCAACGGCTCCGACGCCGTCCGCGCGTGCAGGGCCGCGACCGCGTCGCGCGCCTCCTCCGGGGTGACCGCCGGCGGCAGCGGCTCTCCGATCACCACCCGCACCAGCGCCGAACGCAGCCGCCCGTGCTTGGGGAGCAGCCGGTCCGTACCGCCGATCCCGACCGGCACGACCGGGACCCCGGCCCGTTCGGCCAGTACCAGCGCTCCCCGGTGGAAGGAGCCGAGCTCGCCGTCCCTGCCGCGAGTGCCTTCCGGGAAGAGGACGACCGCCCGCCCCGCCCGCAGCTCGTCCGCCATGGAGAGCAGATCGTCCATGCCACCGCCGCCGCGCCGCACCGGGAAGCCGGCCGCCAGCCTGCGGCAGATCCGGCTCCGCCACGGGGAGCCGAACCAGTAGTCGGCGGCCGCACCGATCGCCGGGGTGTGCCGGGCGTCGAGCGCGGCGAGCAGCGCGGCCGTATCGGCGTGCGAGGAGTGGTTGGCGACCACCACGCAGCCGCCGCTCGGCAGCCGGCCGCGCCGCTCCACCCCGCCGGTGAGGCTGAGGACGCTCCACCACAGGGCGCGGCGGAGCACGGCGGCAGTGCGGGAGCGCGTGGGGAGAACGGGGCGTGCGCCTCGGTCGTCCGTGCGCTGGAACGTCGTCATCACACCATCACCATCGCCAGCAGAAGGGCCACGAGAAGGGAGTCGATCCGGTCGAGCAGCCCGCCGAAGCCGGGCAGCCAACTGCCCGCGTCCTTCACCCCGGACTCCCGTTTGACCATGGATTCCAGCAGGTCGCCGAGGACGCATCCGCCGAGCACGGCGATCCACAGCGGCGGCGAGAACGCGCCGAGGACCAGCAGGAGCACCGCCGTCGCGACCGCCGCGCCCACCACCCCGGCCCACGTCTTGTTCGGCGAGAGCGGGGACAGCGGCCGGGAGAGCGGACCGCGCCGCCCCAGCGCCGTACCCCCGCACCATGCGCCGACATCGCCGAGCGCCACCGCCAGCCCGACCACGACGCCCGTCTCGCCGAGCGTCACCAGACCGGTCAGGGCGACCGGGATCCACAGCAGTCCGAACGCGGTGCGGGCGGTTCGGGTGAAACCCGAGGTGCCGTCCCCGGCCAGCAGCGCCGGCAGCGCGGCGGCGAGCAGCAGCAGCGCGGCCGCCCGTACACCGAGCACCCCGGGCGCCGCCCAGGCGAGGGCCGGGAGGGCGACCGCCGCCGCGGCGAGCACCGCATGGTCGGGACGGGTCAGTCCCGCCATCCGTACGAACTCGCTCACCGCGATCACCCCGACCCCCGCGGCCAGCGCGAACGTCCCGCCGCCACCGAGCAGATACGCGCCCAGGAAGACCGGTGCCACCAGCGCCCAGCTCCGCCAGCGCCTGCGCAGTTCGGCCCGCATCCGGACCCTCGACGGCAGTACCGCGACGGCGACGCCGCCCGCCCCCAGTACACCGGCGACCAGCGGCACGGCCCGCGCCGCCGCCTCCTCGGCGATCAGTACGGCGCTCATGCGAGTTCCCGCCACAGCCAGGCCAGCCGGACCGCCGCGGTCAGCAGCGAACCGACGGCGATCACGACCAGGGCCGGCACCGCCCAGCCGCTCGCCGCCGCGACGACGACGAGCAGACAGCGCTCCGTCTTCCCGACCGGACCGCCGTTGCGCCGGGGCGCTCCCGCCGCGGCGCCGGCCAGCGACACCCAGGACGGCAGCGTCGCCGCGAGCCCGGCCGCAGCCACCAGCCACAGCGGGGCGAGCGCCAGGAAACCGGCCAGCACCAGCAGATCCGCCACCCGGTCACCGAGTTCGTTGAGGACCACGCCGCGCCGGGTGGTCCGGCCCGTGTCACGGGCCAGCGCACCGTCGAGATTGGCGAAGGCGAGCCGGGCCGCGAGCAGCAGGGCGACCGGCAGAGCAGCGGGCCCGGCGGGCAGCAGGGCCAGCGCGGAGGCGGCGCCGGCCGCCGAGACCACGCCGGCCGCGGTGAGGGCGTCGGGCGACACCTCACGGCGGGCCAGCGAGGCGCGGACACCGGAGAGCCGGTCCGCGTACCAGGGCTTGAGAGCGTAGAGGCCGTTCATACGGTCAACTCTCTTCCGCCGCAGCCCTCTTCGACACGTGGCGGCTACTCAGATGCGTCTGAGTACCGGTGGTACGGGCGGCTGGGAGGCTGGGGGACATGACTGAGCCGTTGTGGCACACCGCGCACACCTGCCGGCTGACACCGGCCGCCCGCGAGGAGATCCGGGCCTTCCTCCGTACCGCGTTCGAGGGCGACTTCGGCGACGAGGACTGGGACCACACCCTGGGCGGCATCCATGTCTGCGCGCGCGACGGCAGCGGGCTGCTCGCACACGGCAGCGTCGTCCAGCGCCGGGTGATGCACGCCCACCGCTCGTACCGCGTCGGGTACGTGGAAGGGGTGGCCGTCCGCGCCGGCCGGCGCCGCGAAGGACTCGGCGGCCGCGTGATGACGGAAGTGGAGCGGGTCGTCGACGGGGCGTACGCCTTCGGGGCGCTGTCCGCGTCCTCCGCCGGAGCCGCGCTGTACGCGGGACGCGGCTGGGAGGTCTGGCAGGGCGGGATCGGCGTGATGGGACCGGGCGGGGTCGAGCCGCTGCCGGACGAGGAGGGCGGCATGTACGTCCGCGGCGTGGCCGGCCGGCCGCTGCCCTCCCCGTCGCAGCCGCTGATCCTCGACTGGCGCGACGGCGAGGTGACGTGAACCGAAGGGCGGCCGAACCGCAGGCGGAGCCTCCGGCACGAGGGGATCACCGCTCCCGGACCCGGGTGGCCGACCCGCTCCGGCCGCTGCGCCACCACCTCCGAGCAGGCGCTGTTCCCCGCGGTACGGGCACGGGCCCGGGAATCCGGGGCGGGCGGCGGCAAACCTGCGTCTCAGATAGTAGGAAGTCCGAGTAATTGTGGAGACAGAACGGCCGAGCTGTCTTAGCTTTGTAGGAGCCGAACGTCTCGCTAGATCCAGCGACTGGCGGTCGTGAGCGTGTGCCCCGTGCAGGCAACCCCTGCGGCACCAGCTCCCCGCCCCTTCCGGCGCCTCGAAATCCCGATCTCGAAATCACTCTCACGATTTTCCGATCTCGAAATCCTCGCGATCTCAAGGAGTCGATCCACCATGGCCGAGACGACTGTCCGCCGAGTCCGCCACACCCACCGCCCGACCGAGTCGGAGCGCCAGAACGCCGCCGCCGCCCTGCAGCGAGCCCTCGACCGCAGGGACAACGGCGGCTCCACCGGTCACTGAGACCGGTCACCGGGACCGGTCACCGGGACCGGTCACCGACGCAGGCGATCAGCCGCGGCTGATCTCGAAGTGGTCGATGCGCTCGCCCGACTCGGCGAGCGCGGTCACCTTCATCCGGGCGTTCCGTCCGGGCTGGACCTCCACCGCGAGGAACGAGAAGCCGGTGTAGCGCACCCGCGACCACTCCACGGTCTCGGTCGCCTTTCCGCCGCCCTTGACCACGTGGTAGGTGTCCACGCTCTCCTGGTCGTGGACGTGTCCCTCGTACGTGTCGGGCGCCGGGAAGTTGTACAGCGCCTTGCCCGCGCCGCCGGCCGTGACGTACACGATGCCGTCCCGCGTCGGGTCGGTGCGCTCGCCGATCGGCACCTTCCGCGCGACCGCGTTCTTCAGGATCGCGTCGGTGCGCTCGTACACGTGGTTGTGGCCGTTGATGACCAGGTCCACCTGGTGCTTCTCGAACAGCGGCACCCAGGCCTCCCGCATGCCGCCGTCCGACGCGTGCGCGTTGGTGGTGGAGAAGGCACAGTGGTGGAAGAAGACCACGATGAAGTCGATGTCGTGACGGGCCCGCAGCTCGCCCAGGCGCCGGTCGAGCCAGCGCGTCTGCTTGCCGTCGCTGATCCCGAAGTTGGCGGGGATCTCGTACGAGACGTCGTTGGCGTCGAGCGCGACCACGCCGACATTGCCGTGCACGAAGGAGTAGGCGCCGGGCTGGCCCACCGGGTCCGGACCGTTGTCCGGCAGCGACCAGCGGGCGTTCTGGCCGCCGTAGCCGTCGGGCGAGTACCACGCCTCCATGTCGTGGTTTCCGGTGGTCACCATCCACGGCACGGTCTTCGAGACGGTCTCCGTCTGTGCCAGGAACTGGTCCCAGGTGCGCGCGTCGTAGGTGTCCGTCGACTGGCCGGAGCCGGACGGGTCGGCGTAGCAGATGTCACCCGCGTGCAGGTGGAAGGCCGGGTTCTGGCCCAGGATCAGCTGGTCGTTGCCGAGGGCGTGGTAGCTGACGCCCTGGTCGCCGAAGGCGGTGAAGGTGAACGGCTCGGCGTGCGAGGGCGCGGTGGTGAAGGTGCCGAGTGTGCCCAGGTTGCGGGTGTCGGCGGGGTCGAAGCCCTCGTGGCCGACGCCGTAGTAGTACGTCGTACCGGGCTGCAGCCGCTCCAGGCCCGCGTGCACGTAGAACTGCTCGGCTGCCGCGATGGCGCCGTTGTTCAGCGTGGGTGTGGTCAGGTGCCGCACCTCGGCGTCGATCCTGCGGCTCAGCGCCCACGGCTTGAGGCCGATACGGATGTACGGGCGCTTGACGGCGAACGGGACCTGCCAGGAGACCCGCATCTGCGTCTTGGGGTCGGCGCCGTACGCGAGGTGCCGGCCGAACGGAGCGACCAGCGAACCGTCGACCTGGGTGGAGGATTTGCCTGAGGTGAATACGGTGGGCGCGGCGTAGGCGGGCGAGGCCGCGAGGCCGGTGCCCAGGCCCGCACCGGCGACGGCCGCGGTCGCCACGCTCGTGCGCAGCACGCCGCGCCGGGTCAGCCGGGTGCGCAGAAAGTCGTGCTGCTCCGCCATGTTCATACGGGCGGCAAGCTTCTCGGGGATGCCGAAGCGAGGGATGTCCATGCCCAGAACATCCACCCGTCGGTTGACCGGATCCCATCAGGTAGGTGAACGGTGCACGTACAGCTCCCCATGTGTCCGTATGGTGGACCCGACGTGTCATGGGATGGGACGCGCAGTAGGGTGCCGATATGTCTCGCAGCATCAATCTCGCAGTGATCCCCGGTGACGGCATCGGCCGGGAGGTCGTGGCCCAGGGCCTCAAGGTCCTCAATGCTGTTCTCCCGCAGGATGTGAAGCTGGAGACCAAGGAGTTCGACTTCGGGGCCGCCCGTTACCACGCGACCGGTGAGACCCTCACCGACGCCGACGTCCAGGCGCTCAAGCAGCACGACGCGATCCTGCTCGGCGCGATCGGCGACCCCTCGGTCCCGTCCGGCGTACTGGAGCGCGGTTTCCTGCTGAAGCTCCGCTTCCTCTTCGACCACCACGTGAACCTGCGGCCGTCGAAGCTCCTCCCCGGCGTCGCGACCCCGCTCAAGGGCCAGCCGGAGATCGACTTCATCGTGGTCCGTGAGGGCACCGAGGGCCCGTACACCGGCAACGGCGGCTCGATCCGGACCGGCACCCCGCACGAGGTCGCCACCGAGGTCTCGGTCAACACCGCCTTCGGCGTCGAGCGCGTGGTCCGTGACGCCTTCGCCCGCGCCCAGGCCCGCCCGCGCAAGAAGCTGACGCTGGTCCACAAGAACAACGTGCTGACCTACGCCGGGCACCTGTGGACCAACACCTTCAACAAGGTCGCGGCCGACTTCCCGGACGTCACCACGGACTACCTGCACGTGGACGCGGCGACGATCTTCCTCGTCACGCAGCCCGAGCGCTTCGACGTGATCGTCACCGACAACCTCTTCGGCGACATCATCACCGACCTCGCCGCGGCCGTCTCCGGCGGCATCGGCGTCGCCGCCTCGGGCAACATCAACCCGAGCGGCGAGTTCCCCTCGATGTTCGAGCCGGTCCACGGCTCCGCCCCGGACATCGCGGGCCAGGGCAAGGCCGACCCCACGGCCACCGTGCTCTCCGTCGCCCTCCTGCTGCGTCACCTCGGCTACGAGCCCGAGGCCGCGCGCATCGAGGAGGCCGTCTCCGTCGACCTGGCGGAGCGCGGCGACACCTCTCGTACCACTTCGGAGATCGGCGACGCGCTCGCGGTACGAGTAGCGAGCTGACCCGACGACTCCACTCGAGAAGCCGCCGGGTCCCACCGCACCCGGCGGCTTCTCCTGCGTGGTCCCGGGTGCCACCATCGACCCCTGGACCGCAATCACGTCATTTCGTGCACGGCTCCCCGCGAGAGATAATCGAACGGGGCCGTGACCCGCGGCAAAGCTCGGACGTCCTAGCACCTGTCTGACAGGAGCCGGCGTGAGCGCGGTCCATCACACACAAGACCGGTGAAGGACACGCACTCATGACGACGCCCACGATCGAGCTCAAGCCTTCTTCGACCCCGCTGTCCGACGCGGAGCGCGAGGCGATCCTGGCCAACCCCGGATTCGGCCGCTACTTCACCGATCACATGGTGATCATCAAGTGGACCGACGGCCGCGGCTGGCACGACGGCCAGCTCGTTCCCTACGGCCCGCTGTCGATCGACCCCGCCACCAACGTCCTGCACTACGCGCAGGAGATCTTCGAGGGGCTCAAGGCCTACCGCCAGCCCGACGGCTCGGTGGCCTCCTTCCGTCCCGAGGCCAACGCCAAGCGCTTCCAGGGCTCCGCCCGCCGGCTCGCCATGCCGGAGCTCCCGGTCGAGACGTTCATCGAGGCCTGCGACCTGCTGGTCCAGCAGGACAAGGCATGGGTTCCGGCGCACGGCGGCGAGGAGTCGCTCTACCTGCGCCCGTTCATGATCGCGTCCGAGGTCGGCCTCGGCGTGAAGCCCGCCAACGAGTACCTCTTCATCGTCATCGCCTCGCCGGCCGGGGCCTACTTCCCCGGTGGCGTCAAGCCGGTCTCGATCTGGCTCTCCGAGGACCGTGTCCGCGCCGTCCCCGGCGGCATGGGCGACGCCAAGACCGGCGGCAACTACGCGGCGTCCCTCCTGGCCCAGGCCGAGGCCGCCGAAAAGGGCTGCGACCAGGTCGCGTACCTCGACGCCGTGGAGCACAAGTGGGTCGAGGAGCTGGGCGGGATGAATCTGTACTTCGTGTACGGGGACAAGATCGTCACCCCGGCCCTGACCGGCTCGCTGCTCGCCGGTGTCACCCGCGACTCGCTGCTCCAGGTCGCCCGTGACCTCGGTTACGAGTCCGAGGAGGGCCGCGTCTCCATCGACCAGTGGCGTGCCGACACCGAGAACGGCACCCTCACGGAGGTCTTCGCCTGCGGTACCGCCGCCGTCATCACCCCTGTCGGCACGGTCAAGTCCGCGGGCGGCGAATGGACCCAGAGCGGGGGCGAGCCCGGCGAGGTCACCCTGAAGCTGCGCGAGCGCCTGCTGGACATCCAGCGCGGCGTCGCCCAGGACACACGCGGCTGGATGCACCCGCTCGGCTAGTAGTGCTTGGTCATGTTGGTGCGGGGTCTGGCATGTCGCGGTGACAGGTGGGGCAGGCGCCGGTCCAGATCACGAGGAGTATCTGCAGCTC